>CAYSZE010000378.1:0-9343 GCA_964435255.1 uncultured Oligoflexia bacterium | reverse complement strand
CATATGAAGACTGAAATATCAGCATTCGGAGTTTCTAATGAAAAATATTATCCTCATTGGCGCTACAGGTCTGGTCGGGAGTAACGTTTTAAAGTTACTAAAAGATAAAGAAAATATTTCAGTGACCTGTTTAGTAAGAACTCCCAATAAAATAGAAACAGGAAAAAATATCAAAGAAATTGTTTTTAACTTTGATAGTGATGAAGAATATAAAAAAATTGGTGCCGAAATTCCTTGCAGCATTTTCTTTTGTTGTATAGGTACAACTTTAAGTAAAGTAAAATCATTAGAAAATTTTTATAAAGTTGATAAAGAATACCCAATAAAATTTATTGAATCTATCAAAAAAAACGCACCTAATACTTTATTTGTATTTATCTCTAGTATTGGTGTTTCTAACCCACGCGGATACTATTTGAGTACTAAATGTGAAGTTGAAAAAGCAATTACTAAAAGTTTATTGCATTATATTATTATAAGACCAAGTGTTTTATTAGGAAAACGTAATGAGTTTAGAATAGTTGAAAAATTAGGTGGTTTTTTCTTAGGTAAAATTGAAAAAATTTGTAAAAATTTAAAAATAGATGAACTATTAGCTATAAGTAAATATTCCCCAATAGAAGCATCAAAAGCTGCTGAAGTCATGGTTTATCATGCTCTTAATTTTGATAATTCAATGCCAGGTATGGTGCTAGAAGGTGATAGTTTAGTTAATTTTTAATTATTCAGATTCTAAATGTTTATAAATTTCAGATAAAATTTGCTCGAGTTTCTCAAGCTTTGTGTTAAAACCCGAAAAAATATATACTACATTACCTAATGCTCTTGCATCTATCTGAGCATTTTTTAATTTATGAATTAATTCTTTAGCTCTTGTTGATGTGTAATTAGGATCTGGTTCTGATAATTCAAAGACAAAAACAGTCCCTAAACTAAACACTTTAGAAATATTTGGTAACAATGAAAATTTATTTAGCAACTCTTTATTCCATGGAATATTTAAAGAATTCTCTTCTCTATTAAAATGATAAGAATTTGTCGTTTCTTCAATAGCTTCAGCCGCTACTAAACAACCAACAGGATGCGCCGTATAAGAATGCCCATGCAATAAAGCGGATGATAAATCATCACCTAAGAATGCAGTATAACAGTCCTCAGAAGCTAATGTTACAGATAAAGGCAGAAGGCCGCCTGTTAAAAGTTTTGCATAACAAGCGATATCTGGCTTTTCATCTAATAAAGTTGCAGCAGATATTTTCCCTAACCGCCAAAAACCTGTAAAAACTTCATCAAATATTATTGGTATTTTTCTTTTTCTGCATTCTTGAATTAATATTTTTTGAAAAAGAGGATCAATAAGTTTCATTCCGCCAGCACCTTGTATAACAGGTTCCAACAAAAGCGCTCCTATTGCAAAAGACGAACCTTCTAAAATATACATTTGATCTTGTATATATTTTTGATAAATTTCTATTAAAATTTCGTCAGTTCTTTCCTTACTAAATAATTCATTTATAGAAGAAATTTTTAATTCAATTAATTCATTGTTATTAAATGCTGATGGTAAAGAAACAAAATATTTTTTATCTTTCATAAATATACTAGGATAATCTAACCAATAGCCTTTAGGTTCATACCAATAATCGGATAATTTAAATGAATTTGGACTGGTTGCATTCATAGTAGCATGAGTGTCTCCATGATATGTATCTTTTAATCCTAGAACAAAAATATTTTTATCCTTAATATTTTCATTTGGCATCCCAAATGCTTTCCTAAAAGCAATTTTAAGTGCCACTTCTACTGCTGTTGAACCATTATCAGAAAAAAAGACTCTTTTAGCCCAACCTTTCCCAACAGTATTCATTAATTTTTGTGTCAGTTTGACTGCTGGTTCATGAATATTACCAGGGAACATAACATGTCCATAACGTGCTGCGGCCATTGCAGCTGAATGCGCTAACCTTAACGAGGCATGCCCTATGCCTTGTGTCCACCAACTCGCACAAGCATCATAATTATTTTGGGTTAATATGTTTTGATCTCTCAACGTATTTAAATTTACATAAGTAATATAGTCTTGATAGGCACTATCAATAACACGTGGTTCACTTAAATAATTGTGCTGGGTAAATGGCCACCAAATATGTTCTTTTGCTGTTTCAATATAGTCTTCAATAACTTCAATTTTTGTGACATGATAACAGGTCAAATGTTGAAATACGTTAGCAAAACGTTCTTCGTTTATTTTAAACCACTGTTCTAGTTCTTTTTTAGAGAGCTTTTCTAGTTTATTATCATTATTTTCATACATATTTTTAAAAGAGAAAACAGGAAATTTATTTTTATAATATTTTTTTAAATAAGTATCATTTTCATCTTTACCTTCAAAAAGCAAA
This sequence comes from uncultured Oligoflexia bacterium, assembly GCA_964435255.1. GTDB lineage: Bacteria > Bdellovibrionota_B > Oligoflexia > Silvanigrellales > Silvanigrellaceae > Silvanigrella. Next base: position 6,944 of record CAYSZE010000378.1, on the reverse strand, counting down.
ATACATGCTATTTCAAAGCCTTTACTTTCAAGTAATGCTATAGAACTTATTGTAGTTGAAATACCGCCTAACCTGCTATCCCCAATAAAAATGATAGGCAAGCGTATTTTTCTATATATGTCACATTGTAATTGCCCCTGAATAGTTGGTGAAGCAACGCCACCTGCTCCCTCAATAACAACAAATTGCGCATCATTTTCTATAAGTTCTTGCTGTAAAATAGCTAACATTTTATCATCTAACAGATATTCCTCAGAGTCCTCTGGCATTTTATCAAGAATAGCTCTGTGTGGAGAAACTGCATTTGATAAAGAAAAAATTGTTTTTGTTGTCACAAGATCGGATGGATTATAAATTTTTATGAAAGATGAGTCTGAATCAAAGGGAAATCCAGTTTGAATAGGTTTTATATATAATAAACGTAAAGCATTTTTTACAGCAGCCATAGTTATGCCACATGAAAAAATAGTTTTTCCAACATTTGTATTTGCAGCCATAACATAATATGTGGGAAATTTAGTTAACATAATATAAATTCCTATTTTATTTATTTAGACAATCAATAAGCCTATTAATATCATTTTTAGAATGATCAGACCTTATAATGACTCTAAATCTTGAAGTTCCTTTGGGCACAGTAGGTGGACGAAATGCCTTTAAAATAAGACCATTATCAATAAAAAATTGTTCTTTCTTTTTAATATCTGAATGATTTTTATAAATAATTGGAAAAATATTTGATGCGTGTTTTGACAAGTCAAAAAAACTCAAATTAAATTCATTTTCTTTTACAGCTATCTCTATTAATTTTTTGCGAAAGTAACTAATATTATTTTCCAGTAACGTAACTAATTTGTCCCCAGTAGGGCTGAATATTATTTCCAAAGATTTTTTGACCGCTCCTGTTATAAAAGGAGAAACAGCTGTAGAATATATCAAATATTTACATTTCTGAATCATTCTTTCTTTTAGAACTTCATGATCAGTAGCAATAAATCCCCCTGAAACACCTACTGCCTTTCCGCAACCCGTTACCGAAGCTAAAACAAATGGCTTTAAATAAGAAAAAGACTGTAACCAAGATTTATTAACCCCGTAAGTTCCCAGCGTATGAGTTTCATCAATAATAATCATGGCATTATATTTTTTACATAAATTTTGTAATTTTTCAGGATCAGAATAATCACCATCCATGGAATACAAAGACTCAACCACTATAATTTTTACTTTGGCTAGCGAACGTTTTAATTTATTTTCTAAATGTATATAATCGTTATGCCTGAAAAAATCATAAATTAATTGCGAATTTCTTAAACCATAGAACAAACTTGCATGACTGCGATGATCAACAAATAAATGAATATTATTTTTAGCTACTTCTTCCCAAGAAAAACAAGCTAATGTGTCAAATAGTGCTGCATTAGCTACAAATCCTGACGGAAAAAACACTGCATAATTAAAATGAGTTTTTTCAGCAAAATATTTTTCAAGTAAAGAAATATTATTGTCTAATTCTAAAACCAACCGTGAACTGCCAGCCCCCGCGCCATTTTGTAAGGCACTTGCATAACCAGCTTCAATAATTTCCTTATTATTTCTTAACCCTAAGTAGTCATTAGACGAAAAATCAAAATATTTTTTCTTGCCAATAAATTTTTTTGCAGGAGAAAATATTTCACGATAATTTTCTTCTTCTTTAATTTTTTTATTTGAATTTTCCCAAATATCACTCAAATAATTAAAGGACATGCATTGATTCTTTTTGTCTATTTAATGGTTTAGTCATATCTTCAATTAATTGATTGTCAAAAGTATAACCAGGCAATGGTGATGTTAATAAAACTTCTCCAGAAAAAATAGAATTTGCGCCCGCTGTCAAACATAAAATTTGTGCTTCCCTGCTCATATCCATCCGACCTGCTGAAAGACGGATTCTTGCTTGCGGTAACAGTATACGTGCAACAGCAATAGTACGAACAAAATGCAAAATATCGATGTCTTCTATTTTTTCGAGCGGTGTTCCATCAAATTTTACAAGAAAGTTGATAGGAACACTTTCTGGTTGTGGGTTCATTGTTGCTAAAAATGCAATCAACTTCATTCGATCGGCGGGTGATTCGCCCATGCCTAAAATACCACCACAACAGATATTGATATTTTGATTACGTATATTTCTAAGAGTTTTAACACGATCTTGAAATTTGCGCGTTGTAATTACTTTTGAATAATATTCTTTAGAAGTATCAACATTATGATTATAATAATCTAACCCAGCTTCTTTCAACTTAAATGCTTGCTCTTCATCTAATAAACCAAGAGTGACACAAGACTCCATGCCTAAAGCTTTAACTTGCCGTATCGCCTCTAACACACGATCAAATTGCTCTCCACGTGGAGGTTTACGCCATGCGGCTCCCATACAAAAACGCTGCGCACCATTAGCCTTTGCTGCTTTAGCCTTTTCAACAATATCTTCGACTTCCATGAGAGGGTGTTTTTTTATATCAGTTTCATAACGCGCACTTTGCGGACAATAAGAACAATCTTCTGGACAGGAACCTGTTTTTATCGATAATAAGGCACTTCTTTGAATATCAGCCTCTGGCCAAAATTCTTTATGAATCGTCGCAGCTTCCTGAACTAATTGCAGGAAAGGTTTATGATAATATTCCATTGCTTTTTGATAAATACCTTCATCATAATCTTCTGATATGCCACTATCCATAGAATTTGAAGCACCTGGCGATTGAAGGATTTGTTTATCAAGAGAGTCAGATATCTGCTGCATTCATTTCTCCTCAAATTTATCTCATATAAAAGAACCAATAAGTCTTACAATTATTGATAATTTATGTAAAGTGCATAAAGATTAGGAAATCTTAAATTTATAGATATTCTCTTGATCTCTTTTAAAATATTGCACAAGAATGATTTTAAGGAACAACAATGTCTGTTAAGAATTCGTATTTAACTCTCCAAGGACATATCTTAAATAGCTTCTGTTGCTTGCCTGCTATCATTCAAAAAAATGTTGAAATAGCTAAAGAATTTGAATCTATAGACAAACCAGCGGCAATATTATCCGCATCCATGTTGAAACATACAGGTATTGCCCAAAGACGTTATGCACAAAATGACGAAGCAAGCAGTGATCTTATTATAAAAGCTGTTCAAGCAACATCAATTACTTTAACAGATATCACTGCCGTAGTCGTGGCAACAACTTCTGGCGATTGTCCTTCACCAGCCACCTCACATTTTGTGCATGCAGGGTTAAAATTACAAGAAAACGTTCATTGTTTCGATGTTGCAAGTTCATGCAGTAGTTTTCTTTCTGCTTTAAGAAGTGCGTTTGGGGTTATGATGACTTCACAGAAGCATGTGATGGTTGCTGCAAGTGAAGTTAAAAATAAAGGTTTACCCAAAACAGATTTACGTACCCGCTCGCTTTTTGGCGATGGCGCTGCAGGGCTGTTGCTAAAACAAAAAGAAAATAATGATAATTATGACTTTTTTTATTTCTGCCATGAAGAAAGTAATACAAAAATCATTCATAATATTATTATTCCAGTGGGAGGTTCTAAAGCGCCAACCACCATAGAAAATATTCATAAAAATAAATTATTCCTAAACCAACCTAAAGAAACATATGCTATTATAGTAAAGGCACTGATTAAAGCAATTGAAAAAAGCTGGGCTGAAAGAACAGAGTTATTAAAGTCAATGAATGAAAATGCACCTGAAACCATTCCTTGTACAATTTTTGTTCATCAAGCTAATAAAAATATTCTAAAAGAAGTCAAACAAAAAATAAATTCAAAACTTTCACATAAAGTACCAATTTTGATGACAGATATAGGTAATACAGTTTGTGCTTCTTTGCCTATATTAAGAACGCGGTTTCTATTTTTAAAAAGCATAATATTCTTTGAAAACAACTTTGTTACTAAAAATGAATTGCTAAATTATTTTAAATTACTGTGCCAAAAAACAAATAAGTTCTCATATACAAATAAAAACAATGGTATTATATTTAAAGCTTTTTTTGCCAATGAAATTATTGAAATTTTTGATGAAGGCTGCACTTCAATAGACAATTGTTGGCTGCAACAAATTGATTCAGATGAATATTTAGAAATTCTTTTTTTATTAAAAGACATGCATTTTACTTGCAATGAAAAAGTTACAAGAATAAAATATCTTGATATTTGGATAACAGCTGGTGGAGGGTTTCAAACAGTAGCCCTCTTACATGGAAAAATAAATACCTTCACTTCATAAAAGGATTTTTATGAAATTTACCGTCAAAAAATATATTCTTTCAATTATTTTATTAAATTTTATAATACCTCATGCAAAAGCTAGTAATGATATAATAGAAATAAACTTAGATAATTGGTCAGCTGAAATTAATTTAAAAAGTTTAGAAGTCACAGCTAAAACCGACCAAAACACATTGTCTTTAGCTTCACCAATTTCGCATTTACTAAGTGAATATAAAAATTTAAAATCAAACTCAACAAGTATAAAATGGGATTACCCAGAAAAAAACCTTTCGGTTGAAGTAAAAAAAGATCATAATTTTTTAGTTTTTAAATTTTCCGCAACCAGCCCACAAATTTTTGAATGGCCAAGCACTTTAACTTCAACAAATTCTGAAACAAATAATTCAGAAGAACTTGTTCTACCTGACGGCGAAGGATTGTTAATACCAACCCAAGATCCTTTTTGGATAGAAAAAATAGAGAAGTTTGAAACTTATGAATACTCAATGCAAGATCAACTAACAATGCCATTCTTTGCTAATATTACAGATTACAATACAGTGACTTATATATCAGAAAGTTCTTTAAATAATTCATTAAAATTAAATAAAAATATAGATAGTCTTTATATTCAACAAGAACACCAATTTCGCCAAAAAGATAATTTTTCTCCTTACATTATAAGAATTACGATAGATCCTAAACAAGATTTTACAGCACCCGCTAAACACTTCCGAAATTTTCTTAAAAGCCGAAACGAATTTATTACCTTAAAACAGAAGGCAGAACATAATAAGGAAATAAAAAAACTTTATGGTGCATTTCACGCTTATCTTTGGGGAAATGGAAGAACGGAAACCACTCTCAATTTATTAAAAGAATTAGGCATAAAAGCAATTTGGTTAGGTTATGATCAATTTAAAGAAGATAAGCATAAAGTAACAAAAAAATTCATTAAAACAGCCAAGGACTTAGGATATTTAATAGGTCCTTATGACACTTGGAATAATATTCTTGATCCCAAAAATGCAGATACACAACTATCCGTATTCCCTAATGCATGGCCCCATGCTGCAATTGTTGACGAAAATGGCAAAAAAAAACTTGGGTTTCACGACAGAGGATATGAAGCAAGCTCTGAATATTTTATCAAACAACAACCAGAAAATAAAGATCTTTATGCGAGAGTTAAAGCTTTTAAAAGCACGGGAATCAATAGCTACTTTCTAGATGTCGATGCCACTGGTACATTACTTGATGATTATTCTCCTAATCACCCTATGAATACTAAAAAAGATAAAGAAAATAGAATTAAAAGATTAAATTATTTATCTACCAAAGAAAATTTAGTCCTTGGCTCTGAAACTGCGGTTTATTGGGCAGTCCCAAATTTAGCTTTTGCACATGGAAATTTTGCTGTTTATAATGCACCCCATTGGAAGTTATCAAAACAAAAGAAAATTTATGGCCCGTGGTATCCTCCTGAAAAACCCGCAATCTTTTTTAAAACAATAACTGCACCAGAGGAATATGAAAATACAAAATATAATCCGCTTTATCGCATTCCTTTATTTCAATTTGTTTTTCACGATGCACTGATCACGACCGACAGATGGGAAATTCCTATCACAAAGTTCAACAATTTAAAGACTAAAAGAACTATGTTTGAAATACTTTATGGCATACCATCTATGTGGTCTCTTGATTTAGAGACCACTCATAAAAATAAAGCTGAATTAAAAAAATATTCTCAATTTTTTGACCCATATCATAAAAAAATTGCAGAGGAACAGTTGACTCATTTTGAATTTTTAACCAGTGATAAATTTGTGCAACAATCTAAATTTGGTAATGAAATTATTGTGACTGCTAACTTTTCTAAAATAAAATATAAAAACATACCTAGTAATAGTGTAGAAATTTATTATATTAAAGAAAATAAAAAAATTATTTATTCACCTTAAAATTTATTTTTTATCATCATAAAAGACTTGCTCAAAAACTTTTCTTTCATCGACCATAGTATATGAAGCTTTTGTTTCTTTAACTAAATTGTTAGCAAAATCTAGAACTTCTTTAAGATCACAATTTTGTATTCCTTTTTTTAGAAATTTAATAATGCCTTCATTTAATTTCTTTTGCGCATTTAAAGCATGTTCTATTCTTTGAGTTTGTATATCTTCAAAATTTAATGATTGAATCATAGTATAAACTTGCGGGCGTAAACGTTCTTCTAATCTTGACACACTTTCAATTCTTTTTGAAATTTCAGACCAAATTTTATCGAATGCATTTGCATCTGTGGCATCAGTCTTAACATTCTGTGCAGGATTGGTGTTTTTTTCTTGCCCAGCTGCTTCCGCAAAAATATCGTCGGCTCGAAAATTAGCTCTTTGATTTAACGCTTGCGCTTCTGATTCCGCTTTACTAAATAAATTTTCATAAATTTCATTTGCTTGTTGGCCTTCTTCCACTACTAAATTATCCATTTTTTGAATGGCTTCTGACATTGCTTCAACAAAAGCTCTTACATTAGATTGCAGGTCAATAAGTTGATATTCCATTAATATCGAAAAATGAAAAAGAAGCTGCATCAGCATTTGTTCTGAAGTTTGCGCTTTCGCAAAAGATAATTCTTTTTCCATTAGCATCTCCAATATGCTTAACCTTCAATAGAAG
>CAYSZE010000377.1:0-10095 GCA_964435255.1 uncultured Oligoflexia bacterium | reverse complement strand
ATTAAAACAAATTAAAACTCAATAATAGAAACATGATATAATTAAATTGTCATTAAATTAAAATTTTACTTACCAAAAAATATTATAAAAATAAAAATAAACAACAAATTATATATTTTAGAAATAATAATTTTAAGTTATGAGCTATTTTTATTTCATAATAATATTATTGTGCCCATACCTCTAAATAAAACTGTCCTAGTTTACCTAAATCACTATTAAATGTACAAGCAAATGATGACTTTGAACCACAAGAATTTATGATTGAATCGGTTACTGGAATAACGGTATTAGCACTCACTTCATGCAGCCATACTTGACCAAGTGCGTCACTCAACCAATTGTGACATCTAAAAGAAGTATTTAAACTAATTCCAGCGAATTTTTGGTTGGTTATTTTGTTTCTATCTTTATCAAGAAATTTTATATAAAATAAAGAGTATCCATGCAAACTTGATGGCATAATAAAATCTTGAGTTATTCTATCTGAATTAAATGCTCCAAGTATATAACGCACAGGCTGCCAATTTGCAGTAGTGGTCGCAATCAGTTGCCAAGCTCGAATTTCATTAAAGTTTTTGTCAAATTCTTTATAAAAAACTGATTTTTCGTTTGTATAAATTGCTTGACATTTAATGACATCATTATAACACTGATTAACAAATCTAAAGATACCATATAAATTATTTTCAGCAGTTGCTAAAGTTGAATTGACTAAATTTATCTCATCATTAGCTAATAAATTAAAAGACTTTGAATTTTTTATATCATGAGCATTTAAAAATTTAATAAAACTTTCACGTATATCATTTCTGATACTTAACTTTAATTGAGTAAAACTAATACTTGTATCAGTATATTTAGCTATTTCATTACTAATATTTTGATTTTCTTTATTATATACAGGCAAATTACTATACAAATATTTCTCATTATCTCCTGCATAAAACCTCATTGTTGCATTATTTTCAACAGAATTTATTGGTTCATTTAATTGTTCAGGAAAATCTTGCGCAGCATAAGTTTGAATTGTTTGAAAAATAGCATCACATGATTTTAAATCAGATAATTGACATGAAGACATAACCATTGCAGGTAACTTTGTAGGATCTCCCCCTAATTGTACCGCTTTAACAGTTAAGGTAACATTTTGTAAAGTTTTCTGATTTATAAAACTAAGTTTTGCCTTAATTCCTGGCGAAAGACCACTCCCATCATTCCCAATAAATTTTCCAAAAATATCTTTTATATAATTGATAAATGCTTTGAATTTACTTGGATCTACTTCAGTTTTTACTCCAGTAACAGCAGAAGTTGGTGCAGATTGTTGATTCGGATTACTTTGCTGCTCCACTATTGAATTATTTGTGGTTGGTGTATTTACTATTTCTGGTTTTATATCTTTCTTTGCTAAAAACACAAACGGGTTTGGTAACGATACACCTATTCCTGTTTCAAAATCCTTTTTAACTTTAACATCTGAAAAAGTAAATTTAGCTGTAATAAATAGTTGAGCTTTTAAATGTTGTTTAACTATGACTTCATCACCACAGATATTAAAAAATTCAGCGGAATTTTTCTTTAAATTTTTGTAGTAATCTTCTTTCAAAATATATCCAGATGCGTTATCTTTTTTTATTATTTGATTGAAACCTTTTTTAATGTCAATTGTTATATGTGCTGTTTTAGATAAATTTGTAGCCGATGCTTCTTTGGCAAAATTTATTTCTGGGGATAAAGTTATAGGAATACCAGAAACTTCTAAAGGAATTTTTAAATTGACTCCTATACCAATTTTATTCAGAATTTGTTCGGTACTTAAATTTTCATCGTAAGAAACATTAGAATTCGCATCATATACAAATTGTGCATCCTCATTTTCGAAGCATCTTTCCAATGTCAATCCCGTTATACTATTATAACCTTTGCCAATAGAATCATAACGCTCATCAATTTTTGAATTTAAAGCTGCCATATCTTTGTTAAAGTTATTTACAGCGACATCACGAGATTGACTCATCCCAGAATCATTTGTTCCACCCGATTTTGCACAAGATACAAAAAAAATTAAGGTGAATAAAGTATATTTTTTATTAAGCCGCATGGCTGCTCCTTGCTAATAAGCGCAACCAACGGATCGGTATGACTAGGAATTAATTTAGGACTTTAGCATATATAAAAATAATAAAATTCAATATATTAAATCCAATTTTAACCTAAGAAAGAGGATTTAATTCATTATAAATTGTAATTTCTGGCTCTTCAGCCAAAATTGGTTTTATATTTTTAAAAAACTCCTGCATGTGCGGCGCATTTAAGTGTGCATCTAAATCAGCTTTTGTTACCCACTTTTCATAAACTATAAAATCTGTTGCCTGCTCAGAGGAAACATGCAGAATATAAGTTAAGGCTCCTTTTTCTTTTCTAGTTATTGGTATTACTTTAAACATTTCTTGTCTGAAAAAGTTTTCTTGTCCATGTTGTACTTTTAATTTTGCAAGCACTGTAATTTCATTCTGTTGCATAATTTACCCTTTTTGAACAATATAAGAATTAATTTCTCATATTGTTTCTTTGATAACACAGATTAATTCGATTTAAAAATATAAAAAAAATTAGTCCAAATGCAAATATGAATATTTATTGTTTAAGAATTAGCGTCTTATGATACCTAATGCCGTTTGATTAGGAAATAAAATAGTTTCAGGTAACATGATTGTCCCTGGATTTGTTACCGAATTACAGCCCGTTTGAGCCCTATTTCCAAGAATAGCACCAAATTTTTTTAATCCTGTGTCTACTTTTTTATTATCTAAGGGAAGAATAATATTTTTATGATTTATTTTTAAATTAGCTAGCTTAGTACCAGCACCTAAATTTGTATCCACACCTAAAATAGAATCACCAACATAGTTGTAATGCGCAGCTTTTGCTTGCGGCAACAATATACTCCCTTTGCATTCTGTTGTATGCCCTACAACACTGTTTTCTGAAACATAAACAGAACCACGAACATAAGCACCATGCCTGACAACTGCATTTGGTGCTATAAAAGAAGGGCCCGCAATAAATGCTCCTGGCTCTACAATAGCACCCACACCAATAACAATTTGGTCTTTATTTTCCAAATAAGCGTGTTCACTAACCTTTCCCTGAATACGACTTTCTAATGGGATACTTTCAACACACTTCTCTACAAATTTAGTCAAAGGCTTTCCTAAAGCTTTCCAAGGGAACTCGACTGCTAATAAAAAACTATATAACTCTTCAGAAATATTTAGTTCTTTATAACGTTTGAGCTCAAATAAAAACTCATTAGTCACAAATTTTGATTCAATAGAAATACGATTCATCACTCCCTCCACTCTAATTATATAAGTTTAGCAAGCTTACAGATCTTTTAGAAGAACTCCGTGCGACCTTCAAAACTATTCTGAAAATATGTTTAAGGAAAGGAAATACCAACCGAAACCTTTATTGATGCCTGAGTCATAAACAGTCATCAAAGGATATTCAGCTTAAAAAGGCGTGAATTAAATGTTTAATAAAAACGATTTTAAAGAACAGTTTCGCATTTGGACAGAAGAAAATCCAAAAGCTTCTTTAGAAGAAGCTAAAAAACTTTGCGAACTTTTAATTCCTTTAGAATACAAAGAAACATACTCTTGGTTAGAAGAACAATCCTTAGCATGGTTTGCCTGGAAAAAAGAAAATTTCACAGCTACATTATTGCAATCAAAAAGCGAATTAGAAGAGTTTATTTTACCTCATTTTCATTAGACATTAAAATTATTATATTTTTAAAATTGATTTTCTTAATCCAGAAAGATAACTTTTAGCTTTATGATTAATTTTTGAAAAATCAAAGTATGAAGCGTCCCAATTTTGCGAAAACGCCTCTTTCAAATGTTTAAACGCTAAGCACTCTGCTTCAATGTAAAGTGAATTATCATTTAAAAATCTTTCACCTTGAAAAACTAAATCACAAATGTCATGTAAGTTTTTCCAATCAACATTTAACTTAGGCGAAATATTTAACTGATTCCAATGCATAAGACAAATAAATCTATCTATTTCTCCTAACATTTCAATTTCTAATTTTGTGATACTAGAATTTAGAGTTACTGAATCAACTATAACTTTAAAGTGACTGACCTCTTCTGATAAAACAGCTAAAGAATTTAAAGAAATAATATGACTATTTTCTACTTCATTTATTATATGTTTACCAAATTGTATACCAATAAATATTTCATTATTTTCTATATTTTCTTCAAATAAAGTTTGCCCACTATTTTCTGGAATATTATCTGAAGTTGATATAAAAAATTCTGCAATAGAATCTTTGTTATAAAAGTTATAATAATTTGAAAGAATTTTTATGAGATTATTGCAGCTCATAAACAATTTTGAATCTTTAATGGCTGCCATTTGACTAAACCTTGCGAGTAGAAACTTTTATGGGATTGACTCCTCTTAAAAGCAATTCTTTCTCTAATTTAGCACTATTTGTATTTAACCAAGCATCATAAATACTCAACAAGGAACGTTCATGACCAGATTGTGTTGTTTGTTCCGAAATATCTAATAATATATCAACAGCAATATTAAAATTGCAGCTCATTTCATAATATATTTTCGACATTGTTTCTTGATAAGTCGTTTTCCCTTTTAATAAATTTGATAATTCATTATAAGCTGATTCACCCATATTGACATAATATTTAATATTAAAACTTTTTTTATTAAAATATTCTTGAAAAAATCCAGAAAAATAGAGTGCAGTATCAGCTAGTTTTTTATACAAAGCAATTTTCTCGTTGTGAGGACTTTCCAATGCTTTTTTAAGAATTAATACGAGACAATCCTCTGTATCGTCATTTTCACTTGCTCTAACGTAAGCACACAACAAGTTAACAATATAGAACTCAACATTTTCAGTTAATTTAAGTCCCTGTCTTTCCTGAGCATCTACAACCATTTCGTGAAAAAATTGTCTAGGATTTAAATCAGTCATCCAAATTGGACTAATATCTGATTTGGAGCTCATTTTTGCCTCCAATTAACTTTTAGAGATGACTAATGTCATTTTAAAATATAGGTAATCAATAGTCAAACTCAGTCCTTAATGCATATCGTCATTTAAAATTTAGGTTTAAAGCTTTTTCTTTTGTTTCTCTTGATTGTATTTCTTCATATTGGTAAGCCATTGAAAGGTGTATTGATTGAATTCTTTATCAATCCTTATGAGGAGCCAGTTACTTTGTCTAAGCTAGAAAATTCAAGCATTTCTCATATTTTGCCCACAATAAAAGACACTCCCGACAGAATGGTAACTCGAAAAAATGACCACATTACGATCTGCCAGACTCAAGATGTTGAATCTCATAGAGAAATTTTTTCAAACTTTCATTTTATTCCTGAAGCTCTCCCCGAAATCAACTTTACAGAAATCAATACCTCACAACTTTTTTTAGGTAAAAAATGCGCTCTTCCTATTCTCATAACTGGTATGACGGGAGGGGTGGCTAAAGGCCAAGAAATAAATGAAGCCTTAGCTATTGCCGCACAAAATTTTAATATCCCCATGGGGCTGGGATCACAGAAAATGATGATAACTGATCCCAATTTTAAAAAACTTTTTAATGTACGCAAAGTCGCACCAAGCCTTTTCTTAATAGGTAATTTAGGTGCTGTCAGTCTTAATTACGGTATAAAAATTGAAAACATACAAAAGCTTATCGATGAACTTGAATTAAATGCTTTTGCCTTACACTTAAATGCTTTACAAGAATGCATACAACCAGAAGGTGAAAGAAATTTTTCTAATCTTTTAAATAAAATAGAAGCTCTCGTTAAAAAAATTTCTGTGCCACTTATAATTAAAGAAGTGGGATCAGGAGTCTCTGCAACAACTTTTCAAAGGCTTGTTTCTATTGGGGTTTCTGGTGTAGATGTCGGAGGAAAAGGTGGCACAAGTTGGGGATACATTGAAGGCTTAAGATCTGATCAAGAAGGTCAACGTCTTGGCGAATTGTTTCGCAATTGGGGCTATGGCACAGATGAATCATTAATTGCTTGTTCTAGACTGAAAAAGAATCTGGGTTACAATATCCCCTTAGTGGCGACTGGGGGTATCCGTAATGGATTACATGTGGCAAAGGCAGTCGCATTAGGAGCTACTATGGCTGGCATTGGTCTTCCTTTATTTAAGGCCGCTTTAGCCACGAATGCAGGAGAAACTCCATTAGAGTCCGTAGAAAAAGAATTGCTTTTTTTTCAAAAGTCTCTTTCTATTGCTATGTTTTGCTCTGGCGCGAAAACGCTTTCAGAACTCAGCTCTCGCTTAGCGAGAGACACTTTAAGCTAAAGGTATTAAAATGATAAAAGATAAACAACAGGTCTTATCCAGAACAAATATTCAAAGTTCAGAAATATCACCTAAAACAATTCCATATCATGCCACAACATCTCAACACTCTTTAGCCTCAAGTCGAATTCCGAATTTTGCGCAAATGAATGCAAAACAGCGTTGTCATGCTTTGTCATCTCGAAATATTATCACAGCAGAAGAAGCTCATATTTTAAATAATTCTGGTGCGTTAAACTTGGAGCAAGCAGAAAAATTTATTGAAAATTGTATTGGAGGTTTTACTTTACCTCTTGGCATTGCAACAAATTTCTTAATTGATGGTGAAGAAATTTTTATTCCTATGGCCGTTGAAGAATCGAGTGTGGTTGCAGCGGCTAGTTTTGGCGCAAAATTAGCAAGAACTTGTGGTGGTTTTTTCTCAGAACCCACCGAAACCATTGCGACTTGCCAAATCCAATTTATTACGGAATCACATTTAAATGTACCTACAATATTTATGGAATACCTTCGTGAAAAGCTTTTCCAAATCTCTCAAAATTGCCACCCTCGCCTTATTGAACGTGGGGGCGGAGTAAAAAGTATCGAACTAAGACATTTAAATAAATTAGGATACTATGTTCTACATATAAATGTAGATACTAGAGAAGCCATGGGAGCAAATATAGTTAACACCATAGCTGAAGAGATTGGGCGCAAACTCCCAGAACTCATTCCCTGCACTGTCGGTTCTAAAATACTTACAAATTTAACAACACATCGAATAACTAAAGTAAAATGTGAAATTGAATTTTCTGCCTTAGAAAGAGGGCATTTTTCAGGGGAAGAAGCAGCTAAAAGAATATGTTCTGTTTGGGAATTTGCAGATCTTGACCCCTATCGTGCTGCTACTCATAACAAAGGAATCATGAACGGAATAGATCCTATTGTCATTGCGACTGGAAACGATTGGCGTGCCGTTGAAGCGGGATGCCATGCTTATGCTTCCTTATCAGGGGTCTATAAACCACTAACCAAATGGTTTATAAATACAGCAAACAGATTACAAGGAGAGATTTCTTTACCTGTTGCCGTAGGAACTGTAGGTGGTGTAACCAAACTCCATCCCTCTGCTATGGCTTGCCTTAATTTACTTGGTTCACCTACAGCCGCTAGACTGTCTGCAATAATTGCGAGTGTTGGTTTAGCACAAAATCTTTCTGCTATTCGCGCTCTAGGATGTGAAGGAATTCAGAAAGGTCACATGGCTCTCCATGAAAAAAATTTAGAAATGATGCGCCAATATGACCATTTTCCTAGCATTTCTGTTGTCGATAATCAAAGTAACAAAAATTAAAGAAGTTTTTTAATGAATGAATTAGAAATAAAGATTCCTGCCAAAGCTTTGCTCTTTGGAGAATATGGCGTATTAAATAATGGCAAGGCAATAGCAATATCTTTTAATCATTATTTTTTTCATATGTCTTTTAGAATAGAAAATTCAGAACAAAATAATGCAAAAATAAATATAATTAGCGATTTTTTCCGCGACAAAAAAGTTTCATTTTCAACATATGAATTAGTAAAACCAAAGATACAAGATAGCAATATTTTATTTTTTATTAACTTGTTACAACCTTGGTATAATTTTTTAGAAAACAAGAATCTTACAATTAACATTTTTAATAGCTATTCTCCTCAATTAGGATTTGGTTCTTCTTCAGCTCTAATTGCTGGAACCTCTCTTGCTTTTAATAAGTTATTTTTAAATGATAAAGACATCTTTTTAAATGAAGATTTATGGTTTAAAATAAGACTATCAATAAAAAATATTCAGCAAAAAGGTAGCGGTTATGATGTTGCTATTCAGCTAGCAGCAATTCAAACACAAAGTAATGTGAACAATAGTGTTTCCTTTTGGCAATTTCAAAATAATCAATACTCTGTTATTCCAGAGGTCACTAAATTCATTCCAATGGAAAATACACACTCTTACGGCTGTTTTATCAAAACAAATATTTATTCAGACACAAAAAAAGCAATCCAAAGTTTTATGTCAAATATAGAAAAAGAAACTTTTGCTCATCAACAAATGCAACTAGCCGAAAATTTTATTATGAATTCTCGACTAGAAAATTTGAAACAACTGATGAATAAATCCTTAAATTTAGCAACTCTGCAAAAAATTATCCCCGACAATTGCTCTTCATTCAGAGATCTACAAGCAAAATTAGAAAAAGAAAATATAGCTTATAAAACAATGGGTGCTGGACATGGTGATTGTATTTGGACACTTGCTACAGCACAAGAATTAACCCAAAATTGCAAAATTCCTGCGCAAGATATTGTTTTTGACTTTGCTACAGCTGGAGCTTTAAATGAATAATGAACTTAAATATAATGATCTTCCACGCAAACTCATTGAACTAAATAATTTAATTTATCAGTTAATTGAATGTAAAAAAATTTTTTTACAGAATGGAGATATTGGCTTTTCTTCTGCTCCGAGTAATATTGCATTGTTAAAATACTGGGGGAAAGACAAAAATAAACTACAATATCCTCTTAATTCAAGTATCAGTTTTACATTAGGTGGTTTTCGATCTTTTACTAAAGTAAAGGTGCAAGGACGAACCTTATTAAATAAAGAGAAACATGAAAACTATTTTCATAACAAATTATTCTTAAATAATAATAAAACAGAATTAGATTTACCACTCAAAATGCAAAAAATAATAAATACAGTTCTGTTTCCTTGCTCTCGTGAAATTGCATTAGAAATAATTAGCTATAATAATTTTCCCACTGCTTGTGGAATTGCTTCAAGTGCTGCTGGTTACGCTGCGCTTGTTGGCGCACTTGCAGATCTTCTACATCTAGAAAAACATTTTTCTCAAGAAGATCTTTTGTTTTGGTTTGCTGAATGGGCTCGAATAGGAAGCGGTTCTGCAACTCGAAGTGTTTTTCCTAAAGAACAATTATTTGTAAAATGGAATATTAACAATCAATCAAATAGTTTTCAGGAATTTTCCAATACAAATTCATTAAAATATCACGATAATTGGCACGAACTAAAACATTCAGTTTTTATTTTAAGTGCTTCTGAAAAAAATATTTCTAGCTCCGATGGGCATAAATTTGCCCCAACTTCTCCTTTTCATGCTATTCGTATTGCAGGTATGCAGCAAAAAATAGTTGCTATGGAAAAAGCTTTAGTAAATTTTGATTTTGATACTGTTAAGTCGTTAACTGAGGAAGATGCCATTTTAATGCATGCTGTTATGCAAACAGGCTCCCCTAACGCTTGTTACCTAACCAATGAAACTTCTCAAATAATAAGTTTATTTATTAAATTAAGAAATGAGCAGAAAGCAGAAGCATTTTGGACACTCGATGCTGGACCAAATATTCATTTTCTTTATATGCCCTCTGCAACCGCATTTATGAAACAATTTTTAATTCAATGCGAAAAAATTAATAATACTTCTATCGAAGTTTTAAAAAATAATTACTGTGAAGGTTTAGTTATTGGAAAAAAACAATACTTAGATCTTGAAATGTATAAACAATTAATTGGTAAATTGTAATGAACAACAAAAAAATAAATATTTTAGAACCAATAACTAATAAAGACATTCATGCAGATGCTGGTGGAAAAGCTATATTAATTGGTGAGCATTCCGTTGTGTACGGCTATAAAGCTATAGCTCTTGCTTTACCCGACATCCGATTAAGCATGAGTATTT
>CAYSZE010000376.1:0-9066 GCA_964435255.1 uncultured Oligoflexia bacterium | reverse complement strand
AAAAGGAAAATAATTTATTAACATTCCTGGCGGGACATCAATCCACGGTATAGAATTGCCTTTAAATAAAGTGGGATAATAAGGTCTTTTTTGGCCATTTTTTTCTAATTTTATTCCAAATACTTTTTCTGAGAATTGGTCTTTATTTATGTCACCTAGACCATCAAAGTAGGCAACTGGGCCAGTTGCTAATACTGGTATTTTTTTATTTATAAGGCTTTCTAATTCTAATTTTGCTTTTTTATTTAAAGAAATAGTATTTGGTAAAATTATTAAATTAACTGATTTTTGATCTAGCTCTAAAAAATTCGAAAAAGTAATAAATTTAACTTTATACTTTTCAAATAATAATTTCCACCCTTCGTAGATTAAATTTTGATTTTTCTCAAATTCCTTGCTATTTTCTACTTTGTAGATTGCAATTTTATATTTATTTAATTTTTCATACTCTGTAATTAAAGTTGCTTTTTTTTCGTCGGAAATGTGTTCTAAAAATTCAGGGTTTTCTTGTAAAGAATTAAGTGGAAATTCTTTCATTAGTCCTTTTGCTAAAAGACCTTCATATTTTTTGGAATCAATAGTTTTTTCACCTAATCTGAAGTAACTGTAAAGATAACCAGAAATTAAAGAAAGAAAAATAATACCTGCAATAATACCAAAAAAGTTCATAAGCGTTTTTCGGTCACTGAGTTTATTGTCAAATTCGTTTTTCTCAACTTTCGCTTTTGGTTTTAAATAAGGAGCATATTTTTTAAAAAAAACACCATCAATAATTTGACTCGCATCCGTTTTATTCAGTTTAATTAATTGTTTAAAGCGATATAAAAAATAAGTCACTAATGTAATAAATAAAGTTGCAAGACATAATGATAAAACAAAAATACTAAGAATATTTTGTATTATCATAGATCCATTCCTTTTCGTTCAAGTTTAGACCAATTCATTGGTAACATTAAAAATTCGTCTAAAATGGAAAAAAAACGAACAACCTCTAAAGAAAATGAATATGTGACTCGATTAATTGCTGAGTATAATAGAAGAGAATAGGATCTTTTTTCGGTTACAATACAAAAAAGTGTTACTATTATATCCAATATAACCAGTTGAAAAAAGAAATAACCCACAAAATTTTCAGTCTTACTAATTAAAGTATACGCAATAGAAAACATTCCAAAAGAAAAATTGGCTACAGGAATAAAGACCGATTCAAGAAACATATAAATGATGACTAAAAAATTTTTAAAACTTTTATGGGGCTGCAATATCCAAATTGCATTTTCCTTTATGGCTTGAACTATACCACGATTCCAACGGTATCTTTGGGAAATAAGTGAATTAAAATCATCTGGTGCTTCTGTAATAGCAATCATTTTAGCATCATAAAGAGTTTTATAGCCAGCCATTAACAAACGAATAGTCAGCTCACAATCTTCTGCAAAAGTATTTGAATGATATCCACCTACTTCAAGCAAAATATCTTTCCGAAATAAACCAATAGGTCCAGGAATCACAATGACACTGCCAAGAAAAGATTGTGCAATTTTAAAGAGATTAAGACCAGATATATATTCTAATTTTTGAAATGATGTGATTGCATTATTGACATTGCCAATTTCAACACTACCTGCAACAGCAGCAACTTTTGCATCATGTTCAAAATATTTAATCCCTATTTCTATGGCTTCAGGGTTTAAAACACTATCAGCATCCATACACAAAACATAATCACCATGCGCTTCACTGACTGCTCTATTTAATGCTGCTGCTTTACCTGCATTTTCTTGGTGGATAGCTCTGATTTTTCCTTTCTTTTCTAGCAAAGCAATGACATCAAAAGTTGTATCAGATGAGCCATCATCAACAATAAGAATTTCTATATTAGGATAATTCATACTTAACACAGATTTTGCAGCATTATTTATAACTTTTTCTTCATTAAAACAAGGAATAATAATTGTTACTAACGGGTAGTAATCAATTTTTTCAATACTTTTAGCAAAAAAATGGTTGGCAAAGCTAAAAAACAAGTGTCCCAGCAATCTTACAAATAAGAATAATAAATAAATACGCATAGCATAAAAGAAACCAAGCTCCACTCCAGAAAGCTGGCTAAAATCAAAACTACGGAATAGGACAAAAATTGAAAATGTGCATATTAATAGTATGATTAGTACTATAAAAAAGAGTTCACCATCTTTAAATTTATTCAACTTTCTTCTCATAATATCCAAAGCAATTGTTATAGCTATATTATGGTATTAATTCTTTAAAATGATAACGGCTATAAGTAGGAATTTTTTACCTTAAGAATCTTTCTTGACAAGAATTTTTCTAAAAAATTATCTAAAATATAAAACGGTGGACAGGATATTAAAATGGAAGACATTAAGCCATTAGAACAAACAAATGAAAATAAGCCAGAAGAAAAAGTAGAGAAAAAAAAGATTCTCTATATAGACGATGATGAAGTTTCACAAAAAATAATTTCAAAAGCACTTTCAAAATATTTTCAAGTAATAAGTGAATTGTCTGGCACAAATGCAATGGTTATTGCTGAAAAAGAGTTGCCTAATCTGATATTACTTGATTTAAATATGCCAAATATTGATGGCTTTGAAATTCTTAGTTTTTTTCGTTCACATCCCACCTTATCTTCCATCCCAATCATATGCGTCAGTGGTGATAAAGAAGAACACACCCGCCGCAGAGCAAATGAATTGGGCGCAACAAAATACATGCCAAAACCTATAGATATTTTGCAAATTTCCAATGATGTTAAAAATTTATTAAATATTTTAAATAACAGAGTAGCTAGTAGTGATAGTAAATTTCAAGTTTTTATTGGCTTTAATTCACATGAAAAAGACTTAGAAATTAAAAAAGAGATACTAGATAATTATAAAAATGGTGAAAACATTTTGATCTTATCATTATTAGATGGCAATCACTTTTTTAAAAATATGAACATATCAAATGAAATATTCGCAGAAGGAAAAATTGTTTATTTACAAATTAAACCATCACTAATTTCTCGCTTACCTTACTTAGAAGAATTATCTTCGGTTATTTTTGATATTAAAAGAATGCTAAGTTTTGATATTAATTCTTATATTGTTTTTTTTGATGACCCCGATGTTTTATTTAGTACCACAGAAGGGAATCAAGTTTATTCCTCTATGTTTCTTATAAGAAATTCTTTTAATTCGACATTTAAAAAAGTTTTTTATTACACTAAAACCAATAAAGATAATAAAATATCTGCAATAATTAATACTATGGCAAAAATTTTAGTTGGAAATTATTAAAATAATTTACTTAAATCATCTAAAAATTATTGCAATTATAAATTTTATTTGTATTTATTCTTTTGCATTTAGTCAAAAAATAACTACAACTGAATTTAGCCCTTATAGTGAATTAACAGAGTATTTAGATAAAACAGAGAAAGAATCTCTGCTTCATATTTTACAAGAACAAAATATTAAAATTATTATTTTTGCTTTTATACAAGATGCTGGTAAATGCCTACCAGCTTGGGATGGTCTCAAAGTAAACTCTATACATCAAGAAAGTATTATAAATTTAGCTAATAGTATCAAAAAACACAATATTTCTTATCATATTTCATTTGGCGGTCAAAGTGGTCACGATCTTGCCTTGCACTGCAAAGATGCCAATGCTTTGTTTCATGCCTATGAAAAAGTTATCAAAATTTATGAACCGCGTGGGTTAGATTTTGATTTAGAAGGTCTCATTCTAAAAAATAATTTTGCCTTAAAAAAAATGCTTACTGCCCTAAAAAAAATTGAGCAATTTTATCCTCAACTTAAAATAACTATTACTGTTCCCGTTATGCCATATGGTTTAGAAACTAATGAAAAAGCATTACTCAAAAATTTAAAAAGACAAAAGCTAAATTATAATTTAAATTTACTGACTATGAATTATTCTCTATTGCATAATAAAAATATGTTTAACTATACTGAACTAGCATTAAAAAACACAGCTTCATTTTTAAACAACATTTATAAGAACAAAGAAACGATGACTATTTATAAAAATATTTCAGTAACACAAATGATCGGAGAAACCGATATTCCAACTGAATTCTTTACCCAGAATGATGCACAGAAATTGGTAGATATCGCAAAAAAATTAGAACTTTATAGTATTCACTTTTGGTCACTAGAACGAGACAAGCCCTGTACAAAAAAAGTTAATCTAAAAATTTGTTCTGGAATAAGTCATCAAAAATACTATGAATACACAAATATATTTAACAAAATTAACAACTAATAAAAATTTGCACTCAGTTATAATAAACCATATGCTATAATTCTTTATAGTATATTTGAAAGGGACTTAATGAAACAAAATTGGCTTAAAGAAGCAATGCGAAAAATTGAATCTGATTTTAATCGTTCAGCAGATACTCATTTATTCAAAGTACCACTTCCAGAAATTAAAAATATTGATCTCTATTTTAAAGACGAAGCCGCACACCCAACAGGAAGTTTAAAACACCGCTTAGCACGTTCTCTTTTTTTATATGCACTTTGTAATGGCTCCATAAATGAGAATACTACAATAGTAGAAGCTTCATCAGGATCTACTGCCGTGTCTGAAGCCTATTTTGCAAAAATGTTAGGACTCAAATTTATAGCTGTCATGCCTGAAAATACTTCAAAAGAAAAAATTGCAAAAATAGAATTTTATGGTGGTCATTGTCATTTAGTAAAAGAAGCTACATTAGTTTCTTTAGAAGCAAATAAACTTTCTAAAAATAAAAATTATTATTTTATGAATCAATTTTTATATGCAGAAAGAGCTACTGATTGGCGTGGAAATAACAATATTGCTGAAGCTATTTTTTTACAAATGAATAAAGAGCGTTTCCCTATCCCGAAATGGATTGTTGTTGGTGCTGGCACTGGAGGTACAAGTGCAACAATTGGTAGATATATACGTTATAAATCATTAGAAACAAAAGTCTGTGTAGTTGATCCTGAGCACTCCGTTTTTTATGAATATTTCAATAATAAAGTTTCAGCTGACATTGAAATAACTAAGGCCTCATGTATAGAAGGCATAGGAAGACCGCGCATAGAGAAGTCTTTTATAAAAAATGTTATTGATCATATGATTAAAATACCAGATGCAGCTTCTATTGCAGCAATGCACTTTCTTGCTAGTATAATGGATTATAAAAGAGGTCCATCAACTGGAACAAATTTTTATGGTGTTATGGAATTAATAAAAGAAATGCAAAAGAAAAAAGAAACAGGATCAATTGTCACTTTACTTTGTGATTCAGGCGAACGTTACACAAATACCTATTACAATAATGATTGGTTACAAAAAAATAATTTTTTTATAAAAGATTATTATAATAATATATATAATTTCTTTAAAAATATTAAACACCCAAAATAGATTAAATATTTTTCATTGTTTTAATTATTTTCTAATTGTGTTATATAAATTTTTCCACTTAACACGAAAGGAAGTATTATGCAAAAAACATTTTCTAACTACTCTCCCTCAACTGGAAAGAAAATTTGCGACATTGAAGTAACGCAAAATTTTGAAATTGAAAGCGCTATTCAAAAAGCAAAGATAGGTTATAAAACATGGTCTTCTTTAAGTGGTTTTCAACGCTCTAAAATGTTAAATAGAGCAGCCAATTTAATAAGAGCGAGAACACATGAACTTGCACAACTTGAAGTGCTCGATTCGGGTAAACCCATTTGTGAAGCTCTTGAAACAGATATTCCTAGCGCTGCAGATGCCTTAGAATTTTTTGCAGGACTGGCTCCTAGTTTACATGGTGATCATATTCAGCTTGGCAAATCGTTCGCTTACACACGGCGCGAACCTATAGGGATTTGCGCAGGTATAGGTGCTTGGAATTATCCGTTTCAAATTGCTTGTTGGAAAGCAGCTCCTGCTTTAGCTGCTGGTAATGTTATGATTTTTAAACCTTCTGAACTAACGCCGATGAGTGCGAATAAATTATATGAAATTTTTCTAGAAGCAGGAATACCAGAAGGAGTGTTCCAAGTTATCCAAGGAGGTAGAGAAGTAGGCGAATTTTTAACATTACACCCCGATATAAATAAAATTTCTTTGACTGGTTCTTATCAAACTGGAAAAAGAATTATGCAAAATGCTGCTAGTAACCTTAAGCAAGTCAGCCTCGAGTTAGGTGGAAAATCACCACTCATAATATTTGATGATTATGATATGGATAAAGCTGCTGCTACTGCTATTACTGCAAATTTTTACACTCAGGGAGAAGTATGCACAAACGGCACAAGAGTATTCGTACATAACAAAGTTAAAGATAAATTTACTGATTATTTATTAAATAAAGTAGCAAAAATTCGCGTCGGAGATCCATTCGATCAACAAACAAGAATGGGGGCATTAATATCAAGAGAGCATTTAAATAAAGTCATGGCTTTTATTGAAAAAGGAAAATCAGAAGGTGCTAGACTGCTTTACGGAGGGAGATCACCTGAGTGGAGCCCAAGTGAAAGTCAATTTGCTAATGGAAATTTCCTCATGCCAACAATTTTTACCAATTGTCACGATGAAATGAGCATCGTCAGAGAAGAAATTTTTGGCCCCGTTATGTCTATTTTATCATTTGAAAATGAAAGTGAGGTGATTGAACGCGCCAATAAAACCCCATATGGCTTAGCTTGCGGTGTGTTAACAAATAATATTACACGCGCGCATAGAGTGATTGAAAATATTCAAGCAGGCATGTGTTGGATAAATAATTATAATTTAAGTCCTGTTGAAATTCCATTTGGAGGTTTTAAAGCTTCTGGCTTTGGGAAAGAAAATGGAATTGCTGCATTAGACAATTACACGCAATTAAAAACTGTTTATGTCGATATGGAAAATTAGTTTATAAATTTTGTTTTAATTCTTCTAATTAAATTTTTTAAGTTGTGTGGACCATAATTCATTACTAAAATATAGCTAATAATGAAAACAAATGCTCCACCAACCCCTAAAATAATAAAGTTCAAAATAAAATTCAATTTTATCGCAAAGTAGTTCTCAAACTTAGACCAAAATTTAAGTGTTAAAAAAATTCCTAAAATGCCAAGCAAATAAGACAACACACCAAAAATAAATACTTTTAGCTGAAACAATTTCCCACCTTCGATATAAGGATGATCTCCAAAATATTTTTTCTGATATCTTTTTTTGAAAAAATAGTAATTCATAGCGAAATCAATGGCCGTTGCAGTGCTATAAGAAATTCCTAATCCTATAATGCCATACTTTGGTGCTAACATTGAACTTAAAGTTGCATTAATTATTAAATAAATTATAGCATTATAAATTATCTGTTTCGTTGCATTAATAGCATAATAGGCATTTAATAAAACTTTTGATCCTGCTGCAAAAATAATTCCAATTGAATAGGAACATACAGCAATTGAATTTTGAATGGTATCATATTGCGTAACCTTTCCATGTTGAAATAAAACAGAATAAAAAGGAACAATAAGTAAAGAAAAACAAAAAGTGGTGATACAAGCTAGCCATAAAACAGTTTCAAGACTTTCAGTCAGTAAACTTGAAAATTTTTTATTTTGGCTATCATGAATAGCTTTAGTTAAAATAGGATGAGCGGCAAAGCCTGTAGCGACTCCAAACAAACCAATTGGAACTTGAATAATTGTTATAGCAGTTATGATATAACTCAAAACTCCAACCCCAACATTTATAGCATAATAAGTATTAATCATAAGAGCTATGATCAATGCACCTTGTGCAATTGCTCTAGGAATCATTAAGACAAGAACTTCATGTAAGGGTTTATATTTGAACCATTCAAAAAAATTAAAATTTGGAAATTTTATTAACCCTAATTTATACAATGGCATAAACTGATAGATCATCTGCAAACTGGCTCCGATCATCGCACCAATAGCAATCGTAAAAATAGGGTTTATTGAAAAATAAAGAAAAAGTGGCGCACAAAATGCACTACCAATGATACCAACATTTAAAAAAGCAGAGCTGTTCATAGCTCGAAACGTATTGCCTAAAACTGACAACACAGCCATTGCCACAGCATTTAGCATGGTTAGTGGCAAATAAAACCCTAAAATTTTAAATAATTGAGATGCAAGTTCAAGATTACCAGAATTTTTAAATTGTTCTCCACTAATTAACTGCATAAAAGGTAACGAAAAAATCATAGTTAGAATTGCGATCACTAAAGTAACAAAGAGAAAAAAACCAATAACAACTTGGATAAGTTTCTTTTCTGCTTCTTGCCCTTTTGCTCTTTCGTCAACTAACACTTTTACAAAAGCTGCTGATAAAGCACCATCAGCTAAAAGATCCCGCAAACTATTTGGGAACCTAAAGGCCGTGTTAAAAGCATCTAAAGAACTTGATAAACCAAAGGTGGCGTTCACCACAGTCGTGCGCACAACACCTGAAACTCTTGAAAATAAAACTCCTAACATAGCTCCAAAGCTAGCTTTTCCTAATTTGTTCGCTTCAGTCCGTGCTACACTGTCTTCATTTATTCCATTACCCATGTCTATTTTTTTCCTTAAACTTGCATATTGCCATCATCTCAAGGGCATTCTATATGTTATCTAAGCTCGGATATCCGTACGCTTTGATACTACCTTATCTGTATTCAATTTTATTAGAACGTGGTAGGCATTTGGAGAAATTATGAAAACTAATGACATTCGCAGAAAATTTATTCAATTTTTTGAAACAAAACATCACACCTATGTTCCAAGTGCCTCTACCATTCCCATTGGTGATCAAACAATTCTCTTTACAATAGCTGGCATGACGCAATTTAAATCTTGTTTAACAGGAGAAGAAAAAAGACCCTACAAACGCGCAACTAATGCTCAAAAGTGTATTCGAATTGGCGATCTTGATGATGTTGGCAAAGATGGCCGGCATTGTACAATGTTTGAAATGCTAGGTTCCTGGAGATTTGGCGATTATTATAAAAAAGAAGCAATTCAATGGACCTATGAGTATTCAAAAGATGAATTGTAATTATCTATA
>CAYSZE010000375.1:0-21923 GCA_964435255.1 uncultured Oligoflexia bacterium | reverse complement strand
ACGGCATCCAAAGTCCGCTCAACAAAGGGATTGCTTGTCCATGTTTTCGGAAGATATACTGCATGCCTTTTTAAGTACATGTTCTTTTTCTAAATACACATTCTCAACTCTTAATTGGCATTTATTTATATATAAATTTTATATTGATAATTTTTATATACAAATATTCCAAGTAATTTTCTATTTTATCTAATTATTACCTTATTAGTTACAAGGTATTTATATTATTTTTAAAATTTAACATATCATAATTCATTTTTGTACTAGCAAAAAGAGGTTTAAAGATAATAACTATAACTCAATTCTGAGCTCATAGCCCATTTCTTTCACGACATCAGCAACAAGCTGAAAAGGAACATCACAAACAGGATCTACTAGACTTAAAAACTCTTTCTGAGTTAATTGGAATTTTTTGCAAAAATCTTTTACTTCCATTTGGTTTATTTTTAGATAATCTATAACTAACTCTACTAAAGGTGATTTAAAATAAATAAGGTTAGTTTTATCTTTTTGTTGAACTTTTGTAGTTTTCTTTTTTTCAATTACTTTTGTTTTATTTTTTTCAATTATACCCATAATTCACCGCAACTTAATTCAAATAATGAATAATTCGTCCAGATGAGTTCATATCAGAATTTATTTTTATTTAAAACAACTAAGTTTAATTCAATTTGTGCTATAAAAAACATAAATTATGTACATTAAATTTATAAAATAATAATATTATTAAACTAGTTAAGATTTTGAAATATGAGACTATCTGATGTCACAGTTTGATATTTAATTTTATTATTCATAATAACAAAGGTATCAGTACCAATAGGATGATGAATGCCATTTATTTTAGCTTTCCAGGTAATATAAGCTAATTGCTCAGTAATGACAACTGGATCTATAGAATACTCTTCCGCTTGCACAAATAACGCAAATAATTTCATAAACAAATTAGTAATTTCTTCTTTTCCTTTATAAATTTTTCCATTCACTACAACCTGTGCATCGACAGCATAGTCTGCCATAAGAGCTTTTATATTCTTATTTGTCCATGCATTTAAATGCCTATCCAAAATTCCCTTAGTAGTTGCTGTTAACTTCTTTTTAT
Organism: uncultured Oligoflexia bacterium; assembly: GCA_964435255.1. GTDB lineage: Bacteria > Bdellovibrionota_B > Oligoflexia > Silvanigrellales > Silvanigrellaceae > Silvanigrella. The sequence continues at coordinate 20,821 of CAYSZE010000375.1, read as the reverse complement.
AATTTATATTTGAGTTTGGTATTCCTGAGTGTGATGTGCGAGAAGAGCTCTGAAAGTACCAAAAATCGAGTGGATCAAATGATGTTGACCAACTACTTGCTTTTTCACAATCCTGAAAAACCCAATTAACAATTGGGTATAATGATAAAGGATAAATATTTTCAAATATCTCAATTTTTATTCCTTTATTATATCTAGATACTAATAAAACATAATTTTTTTCTAAGTCAGTACGATTTAAATATTGAATATAAGAATTTGCAGAAGTTTCTTTTCTATTTTTAAAGTATTTATTGTAAGTTATGACATCCATCTCAAAATCTATAGTACCTGTACTTTTGTAAATAGAACTATTCGTATTTGCTGTTGTTATTTTCAAATTTGGTAATAATTTTTGAAAATGTTCTACAATTTCATTCTTACTTATTTTGAAATGAGCTGTAGTAAAAACCTCATTTTTTTCTCCTTCAACATTTTTTTCAAAACTTACTTCCAAATCACCTTTATTACATTTAACATAATGTTCAATACTTAATATACTAGATTGATTCCCAATTAAATAAAAAATAAGCCCTGTTTTGAGAATAATTGAATTCATATAAATATTCCTGCCATTCTTATTTATTTTAAAATATCAAAAATTATTTATCATATTAATAAATAAAGTCAATAATATTTATTTATAATTCAAAAAATTTATAAATAAGTCATAATAAAATTATGAAGATAAAAACTATAAAAATGGTAGCCTTGAAAAAAGATTTTATATTACAGTTTTTCTAAAGGAAATGTATAAGACAAAGGAAATGTTTCTTCACTATTCCACCAACCATTATTGATAAATTGTACATAAGAATTGTTATCAGAGTCTTTATTAAATGTCAATTTTGCATTAAATTTATAATCTATGATGCTTTTTTTATTTGCACAAATAGTACCTTTAAATTCATCATTTAAATAAATAGAAATACCTCTTCCATGCAGTTTTTTATGAAGACCAAAAACATAGACATAAGCACACATTATATTATCAACTTTAAAATTTATTTTATTATTTTCAATAATAACATAGTCATTTTGCGTTAAATAAATTCTTTTTTCATGTGTAAGATTTTCTTTATAAACATTATTTTCAGTTTTTAAAGTTTCTTTGTTAGAAGAAATTTCTATTTTTATTGGATCGTAAAAGTAATTAACCAACTCAATTTCTGTGTAACCATATATTTTCTCTTCAGACGCTATTACATTTTCAAATGAAAACAATAACTGCAATGCTATAAATACTTTCATAAATTCTCTCCTTATTATTAAGGTTATTATTTATTTTGCAAAAATGTGTCAATAGATATTTTATTAACTGAAGTAATAAATAATAGAATTATTGTATTTTATTATTTATTATAATTATATACTAATTCTTAGTTTGGTATAATAGAAATAGTGCAGATAAATCTTTAAAATTATTACCACTCTTTACTAGGTGCGCGACCCGGATTCGTGTAAAAAACGCACTAGCCCAATATTAAAGCATTTCAATTTATTAATAGAAAATTTTATTTCCCAGCTATGCTATCCCCAAATGCAACCGAATCATTCTCAGAGTCCTCAAGACAGAGATAAGACAATTTCTCAAGAGCAAAGAATCAAAATAACCCAAGGTGTCAAAATTTCTTTTAATCCTAATATATAATATTTAAAAAAATTTTTCCATTCTAGAATAATTATATATTTTTGTAGTTATTCCTTATCTCATCATTTATTCTAAGGAAAGTTTTATGACTGATGTGCTTCCAGGAAAAGATTGTGATGGTACAGAAATTAAAAGTGGTGATAAATTAATTGTTTTAGAAGATGTATATCAATCAGTAGAAAAAAAAGAGCATGAATCAGTAGAAAAAAAAGAGGATAATATAGTAGCTGCAAAAAATGATGTATTAGAATTTAGGAATGTTTTTCACAGTCCAGATCAATTAGAATGTCTTAATGAAACAAAAAATAAAGAAATTGTTATAAACAAACAACTAGTAAGAAAAATTTAATTTTATTTGATTGCATCTATAAATTTTGGAAATCTATGACAGAGAAATATTGTATTTTTTGTGGAGTGCCTCCGTCAAATAAAAACAAAGAACATATTATTCCTGAATGGCTTTTAAACCTAACTGGAGTGCCTAACCGTAAAGGGAAATTTGGCATTGATTTTTCTACAGGAAAAGTTAGAGAATATTCTGTAAACTCGTTTGTATTTCCTGCATGTCAAAAGTGTAATTCTGAAAAAAGTAACTTAGAATCAAAAGTGAAAACTATTGTTCTTGATATATTAGATAGAAAAGAAATAATAGCAGAAGATTTTAATTTTTTACTTGATTGGTTTGATAAAGTTAGAGTTGGTGTATGGCTTGGGCTTGAACAACTAGACAAGAATAAAATGTTTGTACCAAGTTTTTATATTAACCAGAGAATAGCAATGAGCGATAGAATTTTAGTTATATTTGATTATGATGGGATCGGTAATGGCTATACAATTTCTGGAGTAGATACCATTATTTTTAAATTCATGCCCTCAGCATTTCTCCTTAAAATAAATAATTTTGTATTTATGTCAGTATCAAATCTATTTATATTATCAAAAAAAGTTGGTTTTCCAATCCCTAAAAAAATAGATATTACTAATATGAATGAATTCTTAATTAAGCAAATGCTTGCCTCCAAAAATGATAATATTACTCAATGGTTTCATGATGACTTTCCCTTTCCAGATCTTATTGTAGGTCAAGTTATTTTTGATGCTTCTTTAGCCATAAAAAATACTGTACTTTATGATAAAGATTTTATAAAAAAAATGATAAGTGAAGAATATTTAATTGAATTTGAAAAAATAATTAATAAATCTACTGATAATATGAATCTAAAATTTAAAACAAAAATATTGCAGATAATAAATGGACATTTTAAAGTGAATGATAAAAAAGATCTTATTAAATGGAATAGGACAAGAATTAAAGAAGAATCCATTACTGCAATAGAGTTATTAATTCATCTTTATAAAATCCAGTTTGAGCTATATAATGATTCTTCGTATAAATACAATAGTGATCATAAAAAAATAATAAAAGAAATAAATAAAACTTTTCATACGCAGATATATCAAATTAAAAAGTCAGCAAATGACTTTATACGAAAAAATAAAAAAATTAATTAAGCGGCATTTTTTCTATTTTTGTTAGAAATAAATATTTCATTTGTTATGTGTCCATTGGAAAACAAGTCAAAAAAGAATAGCCGAAATGTCTGCCATGCAGTAGCCGAAATTCCTTTTTTGCGACGCCATTGAGAAATACTTGCAGGGTCTACATAAATATACTGCGCAATTTCTGAGTTTGTCATACCTGAAATATCAACAAGGAAATTAAACAGTTCAAAACTAACTGCGCTTGGATCTTGTGTTTCTTTGACTAATTTTTTTCCAAGTTCCCACTGAGCTCGCAAAAAGTCCTCTCCATTTAAAAGTAACTTTCCTTCTTGTTGAGAAGTAACTTCTACAGGTACTTCATATTCTTTTTCACCAATTTTAATTTTATAATTAATGGTGTTCATGCCAACCTCCTACAATAGTCATTTCTTTTCTAGTGACATAATCTCTTGCATCATGAAGAGTTTCAAACCACAAATAACCAAAGAGCTTAAACAATCTACGTTCAATAACAGAACCAACAAGGTATTCGTATTTGACTTTATCTGGTAAAAGAGAACTCCTCGTCTCTTCCGTAACAGGAACAAGAAACGCATAAATCATTTCTCCTTGTTCTTTTGCTCGATCTAAGGGCCCAAAAGCAAAAGGCTCTGCAAAACGTCTAAGTAAACGTAGTCTTTGCAAGCCAATACCATAGCGGCGGATACGCTCAGGATCTCCATGATTTTCATGTTCAATGATAAGTGGAAAATTCCAAATAAAATGCCCAAATCGTTCCTGCATTCCCAATATCCTCCTTGATTTAGTTATTATATATAACTCAGTTATAATATGCAATATTTAATTTATAAATAACTGAAATATTTATATTGAATAAAAAATGTCAATTTGAAGTATACCCTATATTGACATTTTAAAAGCTTGATTTTCCTGTCAATTTAGACTCTTATTTAGAATTAGTTGACACATTTTAACTAAGGTCATAGAGCTTAATTGACATTGAGGTAATCAAAATGGCTGGACAGCGTATTGGATACATCCGTGTAAGCACTTTGGGGCAAAATACAGAGCGACAGTTAGAAGGTCTTAAATTAGATAAAATCTTTACTGACAAGGTGTCAGGTAAAGATACAAATAGACCACAACTTCAATCTTTATTTAATTATATTCGAGAAGGCGATGAATTATATGTCCATAGTATGGATAGATTAGCTCGCAATTTGGATGATTTAAGAAAAATCGTGAAAACTCTTACAGAAAAAAATATTTCCATAAAGTTTGAAAAGGAAAATTTACTTTTTTCTAAAGGAGATACACCAATTTCAAAGCTTACGCTTTCTATAATGGGTGCTTTTGCTGAATTTGAGAGATCCTTATTAAAAGAACGACAAAGAGAAGGAATCGAAATTGCAAAAAGAAAAGGGCTTTTTAAAGGAAGAAAAAAGCGTCTTAATGAAAAAAGCATTAATGAACTACGCAATAGAGTTGCTAATGGAGAAAATAAATCAGTTTTGGCTTTGGAATTTAAAATTAGCAGGGAAACATTATATAAATATATACGCGAAAAGTATTAAATTTAAATTTTTTTAAAATAAGAAGTAATTTTTAAAATGATAAGTCCTACCGATACCATATATCCAGTTCTTAAAGAAAATCTAAATTTGTATGAACTTAATTCTTGTTTTTTAGCTACAGAGGATGAAATAACTTTAATTGAAAAAGAAACCAGAAGTATATCATCAAAACTCGGTTTTTTAATAACGCTTAAAACGTTTCAATGTCTTGGGTATTTTGTTAAAGTTGAAATTGTCCCAAAAAATATAATTTCATTTATTTCTTCTCAATTAAATATAGAACAATTTGAATCTATTTTAATAGAATATGATTCTTCTAGAAATCGTATTAATCATATGGACAAAATTTTGCAATTTATGTCTGTCAAAAATTATTCTGATGTTGGGGATCAAATAGTAGCACGTGTATCAAAAAATACAGCATTAGTTAGAGAAAACTTATCTGATATTATAAATGCATGTATTGAAACACTGCTTCATGATCGTATAGAATTACCAGCTTTTTCTAGATTACACCGTGAGGCAATGAACCAAAGAGCTCAAGTATATAATGAATTATATTTAAGAATATTTAACAATATTGGAGAAAATAGAAGATTTATAATTGATAATCTATTTATTGTTGATCCTTCTAATAGAAAAAGCGAATGGGAAAATATAAAGTTTGAAATAGGTAAACCAAAACCAAAAGAAATAAAGAAACTTATTAAGCATATTCAATTTTTAAACAATATAATTGAAATAGATTCGTTTTTTGAAGGAATACCTTCTATCAAAATTGAACAAATGGCAGTAGAAGCAGAACATTTAGATGCATCTGACATGCAAAGAATTGAAGTTAATAAGAAATATTCACTAGCTATTGCTTTAATTAAGATAAAAAAAATCAAAATCTATTGATTCTCTTGTAGATATTTTTTTAAAACAAATGTCTATGATTTTCTATTTAGCAAAAGAAGAGTTAGATAAATACCTAAAAGAAAACCAGGACAAAACAGATGAAATAATGAAAAAATTTATAACTGTTGAAGATGTTGTGAAAGATGGTCTTACTAATGTTGAAAAAGTTGATTTAATTTCAAACATTTATCAAGAAAATGTTTCATTATCAACTTATGCAAGAACTCATTGTGAGCATGGTGGGAAACAACATGTTCGATTTATGGCTAAATTTTTTAAGAAAAAAAGGAAATTAATTTTTCGTATTTTGGAATCTATAAAATTATTTTCTGCAACCCAAGATGAAGGTGTAACAAGATCTCTTGAGTTTATGCTCGCCCATAAACGGAGTCGTAAGCCAGTTATAGAAACTTTCACAAAAACAAAAAAAAGAAGTGACTTAATTTTAATGGATGTTAAATGGGTTGAACCAAAGTGGTGGAAACTTGTTACTGGCCAAAAAAAGCGCGAGTCTTTTCCTGAAACCATTAGACGAGAACATTTTGAGGTTTGTCTTTGTGACGCATTAGCAATGTCCTTACGTTGTGGCGATATTTATGTTTTAGGAAGCCTCGATTATAATGATTATAGAAAAGAACTTTTGCCATTATCTGAATGTGAAAAAACAGTAGCAAAATACGGAGAAATTATAAACTTACCTGTCGAAAAAGAAGCTTTTATTGCTTATGTAAAAAAACTTCTCATTTTAAAATCAGAAGAAACTGATATTAAATTCCCTGATAATAATGACTTTACATTTAAAGATGGGGTATTTCATTTAAAAAGACTTATTGCAAGAACTGCTACACAAAGAAATGAAGATGATGATATATTTCAAGGTAGAATCAATGAATTAAAATTAATCGATGCTCTAACTGATACAGCTCACTGGATTTCATGGCATAAAGTTTTTGGTCCACATAGTGGCCATCAAGCTAAGATTAAAGATGAATTATCTCGATATGTTGCTATGACTTTTTCCTATGGAACAGGGCTTGGACCAAAAGAAGGTTCAAAAATGTTGTTCGGTTTTACCGCTGATCAAATTGCAGATACAGACAAGAATCACAGTACTTGTGAGAAAATAGATCGGGCAATTTTTAAAGTTATTGAAGCTTATAATAAACTACATCTTCCACGTGCTGCATGGGGTACTGGAAAAAATATAGGAGCAGATGGAACTCATTGGATTCTCTCTGAACATAATTCTTTTTCTCAAAGACATGTTCGTTATGGGCAATGGGGAGGAATAGCTTATTATCATGTAGCAGATAATTATATTGCTATTTTTTCAAAGTTTATTCCTTGTGGAGTATATGAAGCGGTTCATATTCTTGATGGTGTTTTTTCTCAACTCAAACAAGAAAGACCAGATGTTCTTCATGGTGATACACATGCACAAAATGCTGTTGTATTTGGATTATCATTTTTGCTTGGAATAAAATTAATGCCTCGAATTCGGACTTGGCATGATCTAAAACTTTATAAAGCAAGCAAAGAATATTCCTATAAACATATAGAAGATCTATTTACAAAAGATAATATTAATTGGGAATTAATTCAAAAGCATCTTCCTGATATGCTACAAGTTGCTCAATCAATAATGGCTGGAGTGATTAAACCTTCCACTGTATTGCGTAGACTTGGTACAGCAAATCAAAAGAGTAAACTTTTTCAAGCTTTTAATATGCTTGGTCGAGTTATTCGGACAATAACTTTGTTAGAATACGTTTCTGATAAAGAATTGCGACATATTGTTCAAGGAGCAACAAGCAAATGCGAACAATTTAATAAATTCGCTAAATGGCTTCATTTCGCACAAGATTTTATTAAACAAAATAAACGTGATGAACAGCAAAAAATTATAAAATATAACCACTTAATAGCAGTTCTTTTAACATTTCATAACGCTTATTCGATGACAGAAGCTCTTGTCGAAATGGAAAAAGAAGGAATAAAAATTCCAGCAGAAACAATTTCTTCAATAAGTCCATACAGAACTCGACATGTTCGGCGTTTCGGAGAGTTTCAAGTCTCAGAAGAAGCTACAAAAATATTAGATTTAAATTTAAAACCAATTGTTACTGATGAGCTATTACGAAAAGCGACTATACGCAAGTAAGAAGAAAATTGATTAATAAATAGGCTAGTGCGTTTTTTACACGAATCCGGGTCGCGCACCTACTACTAATTCAAGTCTATCTATTAATACTTCTGATAATGGAAAATCAATTTTAGAATTTAATTTACTATCAATAAATAATTTTAAGTCTTTTAATGCTAGATCCATTCGAAAGGCCGCAGGCTCAAATTGGGAGTTGACTATTTTATACCATACAATTGATATGCTGGAGAACCCAAGAATGTATTATCTATAATTTCTTGTAGAATTATTGCTGGTATTGAATAACTACTTACTAATGCAAGAGCTTCAGATAAACTGGTTACTGCTGAACATAGTAAATAATTAATAGCAATTTTTAAAATAGCTGCATATTCAGGAAGATCACCTACAATTCTTAATGTTTTACCTAGAGTCAAAAAAATACTTTCATAATGTTTTATTATTTCATTATTTCCTGCGGCTAAAATATGAATTAATTTTTTTTCAGCAAAAGTTGAATTGCCTAACACTGGAGATGCTATATAATACTGTTCTCTTAAATTATGTAGAAGATGCAATTTTTTATGACATGCTACAGAAATAGTTGCCATGTTGCAGTGTATTTTATTTTTAGGAATTTTATCAATTAATTCAGAATTTAAAAAAACATCCTCATAAGATTGGTCATTAGATAAAACTGATAATATTATTTCACTTTTTTCAAAGACTTCTAAAGTATTTTCACAAAATATTCCACCTTTATCTGTAAATCTTTTTTTATCTAATTCATTTCTGTTCCAGAAAAAGACTTTATGACCAGCATCTAAAAGATTACTAGCAAACGCTTTTCCCATGACCCCTAATCCAACAATACCTATATGCATTTACTTCTTTTCCTTTTCTAAAAGGGTTTCATTTGAAGATAATTTTTTATAAAGTGTAACATGAGCAATTTTTTTTCAACACATCATTAATTAATATTAATAAAATGTCTATTATTTTATAAATTATAATAGACATTTTTGTTTTATCATGCTATACTAAAAAACGTTTACACTTCCCCTTTTTAGGAAGAAAAAATTAGTATGCACAAAAAAATATGTTTTAAAATTATTATATCAGTTTTTTTTGTTAATTTAAATACAAGTTTATTTGCTACTGAATTTAATTTAAATAAAAATTTTTTTAACAATCTTAATTTAAGTATTATTGAGTTTAAATCAACCTCTCCTTTATACAAAAATATAAGAAGTTATAAAGGCTATAATTTAAAAGATATTTTAAACAAAGTAAAGTATAATAAAAGTAAATATGATGTTTTAACTTTTATTGCAAAAGATGATTTTAAAATATCAATTCCTATTTTATTTATAGACAAATATATCTCATATATAGCAATAAAAGATCTTTCTCTAAAAGACTCTAGAGATTGGGAAATCGTGAGAGATGGTGGCCGTATTCTAGATGCAGGACCATATTATTTAATGTGGAAAAGTACAGATCCCATACCAAATGAATATTGGGCATTTGGTGTTGTCAAAATACAGTTTTCAAATATGAAAGAAGCATATGGTAATGCAATTCCTCCTTCACAATATGATGAAAATATAATTATGGGATTCCAAATTTATCAAAAATCATGTTCCGCTTGTCATTCAATAAATTTAAATGGTGGTGATTTAGGCGTTGAGATGAATGTTCCAAAAAACTTTACCGAGTATTATTCTAATGAATATATAATTAATTATGCTCAATCACCTACTTCATACAGAGCAAATGCAAAAATGCCTTCCATAAATCTTATACAAAAAGAAATTGAGTTATTTTTAAGTTACTTAAAAGTAATGAAAAACAACAAAATTTGCAACAAAAATGATGAATGCCAAAAAATGTTAGATCAAAAATTATTAATCAATAAACATAAGAAATAAAAACAATTTAATACTAATTTTAAGGATTTAACTAAAATGATATCAATAAAAATAACATTGATTATTTTTCTTATTATTACTACAAATAATGCATCATATGCAGCTATGGCAATTAAATTTTTTAATTTCTCAGGTAGTGAAATTGATTACTTGCATTTAGCATATGAACATACCTCTTATAAAATGTTAAACTATACTTTAAACAATAACAAGAGTGTATATTTAAATGCATTAGGTGAAATAGAAATTGACAGAAAATTTAATATAAACATAAGAGATTCACATAAAAAGTGTAGCTATATAGAATTACTCAGTAACCAAATACCTAATGGCTGGGAATTAGACATTTACATAAATTCGATTTATTATGGGAAAGTTTGCGCAACAAAACTATTTTTGCTAGATCCTTATGTTCATGCAGCTATTGATTATTTTGTCTCAGAAAGTAATTATATTTTCAAAATCTATAATACTGGAGTTAAACAAAATTCATCAGTAATTTTAAATATAAATTTAGAAAAAAACTTATATAATTAATTACTTTTTTCTAAATTTAACAAGAATTCTTTTATTTTTAGGCCACCAGAATAGCCACCTAAACTTCCATCAGAAGCTATAACTCTATGACATGGAATAATAAGACACAGTGGATTTTTGCCATTTGCATTTCCCACAGCACGGTACCCATTAGCAACATAGCATTTTTCAGCTAAAGTTTTATAAGATATCGTTTTACCATATGGTATATTTTGAAGCTGATGCCATACTTTCAACTGAAATGCTGTCCCCACTATATCTAATTTTAAAGAAAAGATTTTTCTATCACCCTCTATATATTCTTTTATTTGTTGTTCAGCTTGGCTTAAGATGCTTTCAATATCTTCATTGGTATTTATTTTTGTGAGTATTTTTTGTTCTTCCCAATAGACACCATGAAGCCCCTTTGACGATGCCACCAAAAATAAATCACATAATTTAGTCTTAATTTTTTTCTGCATAAACCCCATTTTCTTCTCCAAATGAAAATGACTTGAAGAAGACAGTTTATTTGACTTTAAGACAAAAAACTCGCCAAATTAGGACATGATCATAACATTTTTTAAAATAAGGAAATTATGTGTTAAGTTTTTTGCCATAATGTTTCCAAAATACTGCTGCAACATAAGCACGCCAAGGAGCTATCTTATCAATGTCATTGAGTAAATGTTTTTGTAAGGCTCTTGAAAGTATAAGATCTGTTTTTGGAAAAGCATTGGTGTCTCTTAAAGCCCTAAGCGCTATATAATCAGCTGTCCAGTTTCCAATTCCTTTAATAGTCATTATTTTTGTTATAAATTCGGAAACAGATTGACAGGAATCTAAACATATTTGCTTACTTATAATAGCAGCACAAAATTCTTTTAAAGTTTGTTTTCTCATTTTAGTCGTTTTTAATGAACTTAGATCTGCTTTTAAAATATGTTCTGGTTTAGGAAAGAGTTTTATGGCCTTTCCATCAATTATTAAGCCAGAGTCCTCTCCTGCTAAATTGATGAGATCATTAACAAGATTTTTGCCCCTCGCAACAGAAACGAGCTGACCTAATATAGTTGCAATTGAAACCTCAAAAGGATCCCAACCAGTTGGCATACGTATACCAGGATACAAATTGAATATTTCAGAAAGCATTTGATTTTTATGAGTTATATTTATAAGTACAGTTGGATCAAATTCAACATCAAACATTGCTTTTATTCTTTTCAAAATTTCAGGGTAGTAGCTATAATTTCTGAAAAAGATTGTTAAGACTAATGCGGAATTTTCCTCATCATTCGTTATTGTTAATTTACCGACTTCTCCTGCAAATTCGAAAATTCGCGTAAACGAATCTGCAGAATACTCTTCCAATAAACCGACTTGGTGAGATTTATAGAAGCTTAAAAGCCCAATAAAATCATAAGGATTTTTGTAGTTGAGAATAATTTTGGCATTATCTTTTTGTATATCTGGCATATTTTTTCGCATTTCTGAAGGAGTCATTTTGTATTTTTCTTTTATGACCGCATTAAACCGCCGTAGAGATTGAAAACCCGAAATATAGGCAACATCTGTTAAAGTAGATTGTGTTTCTTGCAACATTTTTAGCGCTGTTTGAATACGGTTTTCTTTAAGTATTTGAATAGGTGTTTTACCTAATTCATTTGTAAATATTCTTCTTAAATGTCTTTTAGTTATACCATAATCAGCTGCAAAAAGATCTTCATTAAAGTCATAAGGATCTATTGAACTAAGTGCTGAAAGAGCATGATTCAAAATACTAGACAATTTTAAATTTATGTCCATGAATTTTTTATGATTAAAGGCAAAACACTTTTTACAAGGACGATAACCTGCACTTTGTGCTTCTTCTTTAGTCAAAAAAAGCTCAATATTTTTAATTTTGGGTCTAGCTGGACAGGTGGGCCTGCAAAATATTCCTGTCGTTTTTACCCCATAGTAAAACTTTCCATCAAAACGCGAATCTCTAGAACGAATTGCTTGAAAGTATATTTCTTGCTGCCACATAAATTAATTTCCATTAAAAAAGATCTTTTTTGCCTCCAAAAGCATTGTCTTTATACATTTTCCTTCAAAAATGAGAAAGAAAATTAAATTTCTATTTTTCTTACAAATTAACCATATGATATTATTTGATTTTAAAATATTTACGCATAACTAAAAAAAGGTTGACTTTATGAGATCCTTTCTGTAGAAATAATTATACCGAACGTTCGGTATAATTATTTCTACAGAAAGGATGACTCCATGTCTCAATACTCAATTGTTATTTTTAATGACCCTAAATCACCTGGCGACGAGTCCTTAGGGCGGATTTTTAATGCTCTCGTTTTAGCTGCTGATTTAAAAGCGCAAAACCAAAATTTTGCCATTTATTTCCAAGGTGCTGGTACACGTTGGATTGCTGTTCTTGAAGATACTACTCACCCTGCTAATGGACTTTACAACCTCGTAAAATCAAATATTGCAGGTGCTTCTAAGGCATGTGCTACTGTATTTAATGCAAAAGAAGATGTGGAAAAATTTGGAATCAATTTAATTGACCAATTCCAAATTCCTGGACTTGGTGGTGCAACAAGTATTGCTAACTTGTTAATAAAAGGAAATACCGTTATAACCTTTTAATTATATTATTATAAATCAAAAATGGAGTTTCATATGAAAAAACTATTAGTCTCATTATCTGCGTTATTTGTTTCTTTTAATGCTTTTTCTGCAACAATTAATCAAGAGCTAAAAAAGGCTCTTATAGTAACTGTTAAAGCTCAACCAGGAAAAGGCGACCAAGCTTTGAACTATTTAGCAGGCTTAAGCCCACTTAAAATAGTTGATAAAGAAAAAGGTACTAAAACTTGGTATATTGTTCGTTTTGATAATGATACATTTTACGTTTTTGATACTTTTAAAAATGATGAAGGTAGAGAAGCACATATTGCTGGTGAAATTCCAAAAGCAGTAAATGCAAAACCAGATCTCTTTTTACCCTTAGAAGTTAAAAAAGTTGATGTCATTTTATCTGCTGAACCAAAAAAACAATAAGTATTTCTTATAAAAGAGGTTAAAATATTTTAACCTCTTTTTTTATTGGTTTTTTAAACAGTTTAAACTAAATTTCCATTTCTTTTTTTCTATAAAATCGGTCATTTGGGGTTTAGGTTTGTTTAGTATTTTATTTGTCGTTCTTAAAACTAAACCTCTATCAGGAATAGGGTTCCAATCATTAAGATAATTTAAATTAAAAATTTTCTCATATTTTTCTATTAACTTAACGATTTTAAATTTATATATTGAATTATATAAATTATGATGACTATTAAATATTTTGGGAAGATTATAAACAAAAGACTTTCTTTCTTGTTGTATTTCATAAAACGTCTTAATTTCATGAATATTAGAATCAAAAAAAGAACTCATTATTTTAAAATTCCACATGAAGCTTGCGAATAATTTATTAAAAACCAAAAATGACAAATTATTTTTTGCATGTGGATAAGTTATTAATGCATCAAAATATCCTTTATACATTATGTTTAGATTTGCAGGAAAGGATATAGGATCTTCTTGTTTTACTTTTTGGTTTAAATAAAAGTCATCATTTACTTTACTTGGTCTACTCGATTTTACTTCTTCCACAAGCAATCTTGCTATTTTAGCACTTTTACTACTTATACTTATCCCATGATATATTTTATCTAACATTAATTTATCAGTATTAAAAGACATATCTACTGCATGAACGGATCCACATATAACAAATATTTTTTTGTATTTTCTTTTAGAAACTTCTGTATTTATACTTTTATTAAAGTCTTTATTCTTTAATATTCTTTTAGTCATATAACATCGTTTACTAAATTCATCTTCATTACTATCAGTATGAGGAACAAAATGTCGAGTCGAATTAATCGATTTCTTATTTAATATAGAAAATTTTGCATTTTCTATTCTTTCTTTTAAGTGATTTGGATGTTCAAGTCCTCGTATTTCTATACCCAAATAAAAAAAGACCCATGAAAAAAACTGATGTGCTGATATTATTTCTGGAATTTGCTTTGGTTTATAATAATAACTAGGTAATCCTTCTAAAAAAACACAATAATCATTAAAATTAATCTCTTCATTTTCTGCAAACTGATTTAAAAAGTAATCTATAAGAAGATTAAATGCTGGAGAATTTTCAGAATGATTTTCTCCTATGATAATTATATCATTATTTTTTACATAATTATTGAATAACTCAAAAGACAATTTTCTATGATAATCATGATTTGCTGTCAAATTAGCCTCCACAAATACAAAATTTTTATATATAATAAAATTCATATACATCAAATACTTTTATGACTAATTTAAGAAATAATTAGAGAAATATAATTATTATGTAACAATTATATTTCCAATTTTATAAAATATTTTTGTTTTATTTTTATATAAAAAAACAAATATTATTAACAATTAACAGTATATTAATAAATTTAAAATAGATATGTCTTTTATTTTTGATTTAAAATCTCATTATATGCGTCTCTTCCACTTTTGATATAGGAATTTTCTAATTTTTTAAGGTCATTTTTACATAAATTATTATTATCTGCTAAATTTTCACATAAAAACTCAAGTAATCGTCTTCTATATTGATCATCATTCATAATAAAAGCTTCACAATGTCCAGAATTAATAAGCTTGTATAATTGTTTCGGTTCGTTTGCTTCCTCAAATAACAAATTCCCAGTCGTAAATGAGACAACTGGATCCAATTCACTATGAAAATTTATAATGGGTACTGATATTTTACGAATATAATTTATAGGACTATAATCATCTGAAACTAAAAATCCAAGCGGCCATTGAAATGGCCAAGTCAACCAAATAGAAGCAAGTTTCTCTCTTGTTATATATCTATAAGACGAAAACGTGCTATCTAAAATAACCCCCCGGACATTATTTATTTTACTTTCAGTATAAACAGGAACAAGAACGGCTCCTCCTAAACTTTGTCCTAATAAAAATAAATTTTTTGTGTCTATATTATTTTGCACCCACTCTAAAACAAGTTTTGAATCTTTAAAAATATCTTCTTTAATTGCTTCCCCAGATGATTTTCCATATCCTGGATAATCAAAAATAAATAGATCATATCCATGATTTACAAGCCACGATAAATATAAAAAATGCGTTGAAATATTCCCTGCATTACCATGAAATTGATTGACAGTACCATATGTCTTACTCATCTTATTTCTAATCACCCATCCAAAAACTTGTACATTCTCATTTACTTTAATTGTTACTTCTTTATATTCTAATTTTAATTTCTGTGGTGTTAACCAAATATTCGAATCAGGATAGTAAAATAAATGATTGCAGGATATTAAATTTAAAAATACAAGAAAAAAGATAATTATTTTTAATTTTTTTATTGGTGTCAAAATTTTATCTCCTGCTAAATTAATTCATATTATTAAGCACTTTTATTCAATGCTAGATTATAGAGATCATTTTTTTTAACAGCAAAGGAACGCCTTTATGATCAAAAAAACTTATTTGCCTCTCATTGGGCTAGGATTGATACTCACTTCGCCTTCATTCGCAAAAGCTCCTTTTGGAGTTGCAGGATGTGGTTTAGGTTCAATTATAATGGGACCAGAGGGAAATCAAGTCTTTGCCTCTACAACAAATGGTACTTTAGCAAATCAGGTTTTTGGAATTACCTCTGGTTCTTCTAATTGCTTAGAGCCTTCAAAGCAAGCTGCTTTAAGTGCACAACAAAAATTTATAGCTGAAAATTATACAACATTATCTAAAGAAATAGCGCAAGGAGAAGGAGAAGCTCTAAAAGCATTTTCAAATACTTTTGGCTGTACAAGTGATGTTTATTCAAGTTTTGCAGAACAAATGCAAAGATCATATTCGAAAATCTTTTCTGTACCAGGGAGCATGACAGCACTCGAAGTCATTCAAGATGAAATTAAGAGTTCCCCAGAATTAGTAAAACAATGCAACCTTGTTCTTTAAAAAATTTACAGGAGAGAATATTTATGAAGTATAAAATGAAAACACTTTTTACAATATTAAGTTTGTCTTGCTGTGTTAAAGGTTTTGCACAAAACCCAATTGCAAAATATGGGAACTACACTGATACCAACCCTTGGGGTATGGGTGGTTGTGGTGTAGGCAGTTTATTTATTAATGATAAAGATATGTTACCTCAAATTGGAGCCTCAATCGTAAATGACATTTTTGGTTCAACCCAATCAAGCGCTATTTCATCAGACTCCTCAAATTGTGTCGCAGAAAAAAATAAATTAGCAGCGGTTGAACAAGAAGTTTATATTACTGTTAACTTATCCAGTTTATCAAAAGAAGCTGCACAAGGAGCGGGAGAACATATTTCTGCACTCGCAGAAGTTTTTGGTTGTCCAAATGAAGACTTTGTAAAATTCAGCCAAAATAGTTTTGGTAAAATATATAACTCAAATAATCCGAATGAAGTATTGAAAAATTATATTACTGAAGTTAAGGTAGATGGGAACTTAGCTAAAAAATGTAATAGAGTTATATAAATAAATTAGATTGTAGAGTTTATGAACTTTAAAATTAAATATAACGGCTTTATAAGATTTCTTTTTTTTATTCTATTTTTTTTTATTTGGAGCCTAGAGGCTTTTGCAACTGAAAATAATTATTTACAAGAACTTATAGAAAAAGCACAACAAGAAAAGATTGACGAATCAAGAGAATGGAAAAAGTTGTTATTTATTCCAGATCGTTTTTTTAGTTTTAAAAAAAGTAGCTTATTTAGTGATAAAACTTTTTTTCTAGCTTCTGATGGTAAAAATAATTCTAGTAATGAACTTATCTATACTTTAAAAGCTTTTTTTCAAGCTCTACCGCATGATATAGAAAAAAACTATATCCATCCCCAATGCAAATATGCTGGGCGTTTTTACTTTTTAAATAAGAAATTAAATTTCGATTTCACACGATTACCTAAACAGGACTGCCAAGATTTAGATAAGTTTATTTCTAGCTTAGAATATACTTCTGTCTCACTAGTATTCTCAAATTATGTTGCAGGTGGACCAGGATCATTATTTGGTCATACTTTTTTACGACTGCAAAGAAACTTTGGCAATACTAATCAAACAGCTTTATTAGATGACATAATTAATTTTTCTGCATTTGTTCCATTAGAAAAAGATTTTCTTTTTGCCGTTAAAGGTCTTGCAGGTGGCTATCAGGGACGATTCTCATTATTACCTTATTATCAAAAAATACAAGAATATAATAATTTTGAAAGTAGAGATTTGTGGGAATATCAACTTAATTTTTCGCAAGATGAAATAAATTATTTGAAAAGAATTATTTGGGAAATTGGTTGGACTTACATAGATTATTTTTATATAGATGACAACTGTGCATATGCCATGCTTGCTTTAATAGAAGCAGCAAAACCTGATATTTATTTAACTGAAAAAATTAAGATCTATTCCATTCCATCAGATACTATAAGAATTGTAAGTAATTTACCAAATTTTGTGACGAATGTTAAATATAGACCTTCAGTACTTTCAAGATATTTAAATCGCTTAGATAATTTAAATAATGTAGAGAAAAATGCATTTTCAGAAGTGCTAAGTAGTAAAAATGATAAATTACCTGACTCTTTTCTGAATTTATCTAAAACTTCTAAAGCAAAAACAATTGACACAATTTTAGAATTTATAGATTACAAAGAAAAATTAATAGGATCTGCTGAACCGCAAGAATTCAAAGATCTTCGCACAAAAATATTGTTAACAAGAGCAAATGAATTAGTTAAGTTAGATAACATACCAGAAAAGACACATTCAAGTCCTCCACACTTAGGGCATGATTCAGCTTTGTTATCTATGAGTTTAGGTTATCACTTTAATCAAGTCGTCTTTTCTGACTTTAGAATTAGACCTGCTTTACATGATATAGAGGCCGATGAAAATGGTTATAGTAACGGTTTAGGTATAGGATTTTTGGACACTATTATTCGTCTTGATTATACAAATCAAAATTACTATTTAAATAATTTTCACTTTTTAGAAATAACTTCACTTCCAGAACAAGTCCCCCATATAAATTTTCTAGCTTGGCACTTTGACTCAGGTTATGAATATGGTTATGCATTTGGCGATTCTTCAACTCAGGGAAGAGAATATTTGAAAGTCGGTGTTGGCGGCGCTTTTTTTGGTTTTCAAAATAATGCTCTCATTTATTTTATTACACATGCCGATGCTGGTTATGCAAAAGATTTTCTTTGGCATATTGGACCTACTGCTTTTATAGGAACAATGGCAAAAGTAAATGATTCCTTTAAAGTTTTAACAAAATCCGAGTTTGCCCGTCGATTTAACAAAGATTCCAGTATAGATTCAATTACAAATACAATTACTTTTGCATATTATATTAAACAAAACTTTGAATTGCAATTAAATTATGCTTTTAAAAATAATACTAATGAAATGTCCTTTACGATTCAAAATTACTTTTAATGAAAAATAGTGATCTACAATTGGCTTTTTAAATGAATATATTGTACAAATAAAAACCTATTTCGTATTGATTTAGATTTTTACTAGGTAAATAAATGAAATATACTTTAACACGACGATAAAACTTAACAGCTTAACTTCAAATTTTAAGAAATATTAAATAACATTAATAGAGTCTTTATATTTTTGGCGGATCTTGTTTACAGCTTTTTGTAGGCGCATTTGCCGAAAAGTACGGCAAAAAAAGTTGCTTTTATGTGGCATTATGTTTTTAATCATAGGAACAGCAATTAACGGATTAGTACTTAATATAGGACAATTTTTATGTGCAAGAGTGATTCAAGGTATGGGAATTGTATTCATTAGTGCTATTTTCTATGCAACTATTCAAGATAATATTTGCAGAAAAAGAAGCGGTCAAAAATATTTCTATAATGACTTCTCATAGCATATTAGCACCCTTATTTGGTCCTATTCAAAAGATAATAAACCAGATGAATTTCTAGTAGGTGAATATTTTTGTTTTATAAAATCTGAATTATTTTTGATAGAAAATGTAAGTCCATCTAAATATGAATTAACATAGATTGTAAATTTTCCAACCTCAGAATCATTTGAACGTACTGAAAATTTTAGTTCATCATCGAGATCATATCCGTTACTTTGCCACTGGCCCCAAAAGTCAATATTTACACAACTATGGGCATCAACTATTTGATTTGCAGAGTGATCATTATTTGTATTCATTTGATAACCATAAACTTTTGTTATTTGCAGTGAATAATTAAAAGTATTACAGACTTTATAGCTTGAGTCTTGATGAACCCATGCTTGAGCTTGTTGACTTATTGCCGCTCCTAGAGATACTAATAGTGCTGGCAAAATTAAATTTTTTTTATAACTAGTCATAATTCTCCTCTTTAAAATATAATTTAACTAAATCTAATTTAAGTAAATAATACTAATATTTTTTTCTCAAACATAATAAATTATGACAAGTAATTAGACACACATTATTTTATAAATTTGAATATATGAACTTAGAAATAAATTTTAGACTATAGCAATATTTTGTTAGAACTATGTCAAAATAGTTTACATATTTTATCTTAATAATATTTTACTAAATAATTTAACAAATTAAGTACTTAATTGCAAATAATTAATAAAATAGTCATAAATTTATACATAAGTAAACATTTTTTTGATATTTTTATTAACATGAAGTTATTTTTTAAAAATAGAAACATTAATTATATTTTTGTTATTATAATACTTTTTTTAATAATTTTTAATTACATATAACCTTTTAATTTTTTAAATTTTATGCTACTACTAATCAAATAATATTAAGGAGCGCAAAGTGAAAAAAATTATAGTACTATATATTTCTTTATGTTATTTATTAATTTCTTGCGGAAAAAATAGTGACAATGAAAATAATATTATCAAAAATGATGTAGATTTTGCTTCTGATAACAATTCAGCACTCTACGATCCAACTATTTACGGAATTAAACCTGATGATTACATAAAAGATCTTACAGAAGAAAGTGCAACTACGGAGCACCAATATAAAGCTAAAAATAATGTCATAATTAACTACAAAGCTACAGTTGGGCATTTAGTTACATTAGATCCTGAAACATCTAAACCGAATGCTAAAATGTTTTATATTGCATTTACAGCTAAAAACAAAAGTTCTATAAAAAGACCTGTCACTTTTATTTATGATGGCGGACCAGGAACAACTTCAATGTATCAACTATTAGGTGGTTTTTCTCCGAAAATAGTTCAAACATCTTATCCTAATTATACACCACCAGGCTCTTATTCTTTAGAAGATAATCCTAGTAGTTTAATTGATAAAACAGATTTAGTTTATATAAACGCAGTTGGAACAGCTTACTCAACTGCTATTTATCCCTATAGAAATAAAAATTTTTGGGGGGTAGATGAAGATGTTCAGTCATTTGTAAATTTTATAAAAAAGTATTTTTCTAAAAATGAAAGATGGG
>CAYSZE010000374.1:0-3242 GCA_964435255.1 uncultured Oligoflexia bacterium | reverse complement strand
AAAAAATGCGAGCAAGTATAATTGCATCGCCACGACTAGCATGCAAGCCTTATGGAATTAAAATCAGTGGTACTTGTGCAGCAGCAAGCTCAAAAATACTGCTAGCACCAGTGCGGCATATTGCTAAATCAGCTGCTCCATAAGCAAATTTCATACCTTCCGTTAAAAATTCAAGTTGGCGGTAGAATTCTAAATTAGGGAGATCAACTCTGTTACCTTTACCTACGATGTGTATTATATTGTAATTTTTATGGAGTTCAGGAATAATTTCAAACATTTTTTTATTTAAACTTTGTGCGCCTAAACTACCACCAAAAATTAAAATGTTTTTTCTAGTTTCAGGAAGTGAAAAAAATTTTAAACTTTCTTCTTTACTGGCTGAAAATAAAGATTCTCGAATAGGTAAACCGATTTCTATAACTCTTTTTTGAAAAAGGGGATGAAATTTTTTAGTTGTTTCTGGAAAAGAAACAAGTGCTTTATTACAAAAAGGTATGGTCAGTTTTGTGGCAAGAGCTGGTGTGGCATCACTTTCATGCACAATAATAGGAATACCTCTAAGCCATGCTGCCCAAACAACAGGGGCGGAGACAAAACCGCCTTTAGAAAAAATAATTGAAGCTTTTATTTTTCTTAAAAAGAAAAAAGCTTGAATCACTCCTAATAAAATTAAAAAAGGATCGGAAAAATTTTTAAAACTAAAATAGCGTCGCAACTTTCCAGTTGCAATTGAATAATAATGCCAGTCAGGTTGATTAGATAAAACCAAGTCTTTTTCCATACCGGCTTGAGAACCAACATAAAAGACTTTTAGCTTTTTTTCTTGATATGCTTTAGCAAGCGGGGAATTTATTGCTTCAAATAAGGCAAAATGTGGCCAAACATGCCCAGCTGTTCCGCCCCCAGTTAAAACAATATTGAATGTTTTATCAGAATCTTGTTGTACCATTCTTTAAGCCATTTCTTTTAAAGATTTATAAGTGGTTAGGACTATCCCAACTATAATGATACTTTTTGTCTTCAAGTATCCTAGCAGCTTCAGTTACAAATAATGGTTCAAATGTGTCAACCATTATTGCTAATTCTTGCGTATATTTTGCTCCAATACTTTGTTCATAACGTTCTGGGTGTGGGCCATGGGGAATGCCAGATGGGTGGAAGCTAATGGAATAATTGGAAATACCTTTACGGCTTGTAAAATCACCGCTGACATAAAAAATAACTTCATCACAATCAATACTGGAGTGCGGCCAAGGGCAAGGGATAGCCTTGGGGTGATAATCCAGCAAGCGTGGGACAAAATTCATAATATAAAATTTATTGGCGCTAAAGACAGCATGTACAGTCGGTGGTAGGTGGACAGAACTGGTTTTAGGTTGGTAATTATAAACTGAGAAAGAAAAGGGCCAATACCATCCGTCCCATCCAACAACTTTATAAGGAAAATCTGTGTATTCATGTTTGGTCAGAATCTGATCTCTTTTTACTATTATTGGAATATTTTCATTTTCATTTAAACTTAGTAATCTGCTAGGAGATTGAAAATCTCGATGATTATAGGGAGCATCTAATTTTATTTGGCCATTTGGTAATTTAAATTCTGCTGGTATTCCAAATTTTTGTTTTCCTTCGACAATAAAAGCATTTGTTTTAAAGCTGGGTAAAAAACGATAAGGAATGGCTTTAGGAATAAATAAATAATCTCCTTTTTTATAATCAATTTCTCCCATAATGGTTTGTAAAAGACCTTCACCATCAGAAATAAAATAGAGTTCATCAGCATCTGCATTGGTAAAAAAATAGTTGTCATTCTTAGTTAAATTTGCAATTCCTATTGAACAACTTTCATTTAATAATAGCGTTGCTCTTGACTCAAGTAAATTGCCTTCTTTTTTGTGTAATGGTGTTTGAAAATGTCTTCGTGTTAACTCATTGGAATTTGCTTTACTAAAATAAGGGAAAAATGGATTATCATTTTTAAATTCTTCAACATGAACTTCATGTGTAGGAGCTCTTTTTTGATACAAAATAGAGTAATGATCGTTAAAACCTTCTCGGGTTATGACATGCTCAATAAGCATTTTACCATCTAGTTCACATATAGTATGTTGTTTTGCTGAAACAAAGCCCAGTTTTCTATAATCGATCATGGACTCACTCCTTATTAAGGTGACAAATTAAATGAATTTATTTTATACCACTTAAAAGGAAGATAGAGCAAGCTTTTGTTTGCATTTTACTAGAGCTTATAATACGCTAATCCAGTGCTAAGCTTTATTTTTTAGAAAGTTGGCTTTTATGAAAAAAAAACTATTATTTATTGCAGACTCCCTTAAAAAAGTAAATTTAAAATCTGATTCAAGTTTGGCATTAGCTCAAGTTGCTTTGGAAGAAAATTGGCAGGTATTTTGGTGTGAAGCTGAAAATTTACACTTCATAAATGATGAGTTATTTGTTAATAACATATTTGAAATAATATCATTAAGTATTAATAATTTAAATTATGAATTGGTAAATGATACTTTAACCCCGTTTGCAACTTTTGACTATTGTTTCATCAGAAAAGATCCTCCTTTTGATGAGAGCTATAAAGATCTCTGTTGGCTTTTGGCGACACAATCAAAAGTTAAAATTTTAAATCCACCTGAAATGTTACTTGCATATCATGAAAAATCTTTACAATGGAAGGTCTATTCAGCGGGTGCTATTAAAAAAGAGAATTTAATTCCGACATGTTTGTCTTCAGATCCCAATTTAATAACAAGTTATTTAGAATTGCATCGTGATTTATTTTCCAATGGAATAGTCTGTAAACCATGGTTAGGTCATGGAGGTGAAGATGTGCAGTTATTTAAAAGTGTAGAGGCATTATTTCATTTTTTTCAACAAAATTTGCTTAACATAACATCACTTCCAAAGTATTTGATTCAGCCGTATTTACAAGAAATTCATGAGGAGGGGGATCGTCGGGTACTCATAGCAAATGGTGAAATTATTGGTGATTTTGTTAGGCTCCCAGCACATGGAAAAATTGCTTCTAATTTAGCGCAAGGAGGAACTGCAATTATCCGTGAAATGACAACAGAACAAATAGATATTTGTAAAAATGTAGCAAATTATTTAAAATATAATAATATTATATTTGCAGGACTAGATCTCATTGGAACAAAAATTGGCGAAATAAACATAACATCTCCTACTGGGTTGAGAACTTTTGAAAACTTGACAGGTAAAAATATTGC
>CAYSZE010000373.1:0-22196 GCA_964435255.1 uncultured Oligoflexia bacterium | reverse complement strand
TATTCTTCAATTTTACAGTGTCTTGAATGATAGTGCCAAGTTTTTCATCTAAAAAGTTTGAAAAAGGTAACACTTTTAAAGGGAGTGAATTTTTTTCAGCTAAACGCACACATCTTGCATGCAGCACTTGTGCTCCTTGTTCCATGATCGCATAGGCTTCTTTGTAAGACAATTGTGCAATACGTTTAGCATTATTAAATTTTTTCGGGTCTTTGTCATATATACCCTCAACATCTTTAAAAAATTCTACTTTTTCTGCTTGTAAGGCAATGGCAAGTGCAACTGCAGTGGTATCTGAACCACCGCGTCCTAAAGTTGTTATTTCGCCGTTTTGACTCATTCCTTGAAAGCCTGCGACAATCACAATTTTTCCATTTTCTAAATGCGGTAACAGCCTTTGGGGTTTTACTTGAATAATTTTTGCATTGGCATGATCATTGGTTGTTAATATGCCAGACTGGCTGCCTGTAAAACTGATTGCTTCTGAATTTTTAGCAGCTAATGCCATTGCTAACAGGGCTATACTTATTCTTTCACCAACTGAAACCAACATGTCTAGTTCACGACGCGGAGGGTTGGCATTTACTTTGTGCGCTAAAGCAATAAGTTCATCAGTGGTATTTCCCATGGCACTGACGACAACAACAACTTGTTCATATAACGACTTGCGGTGCAGTATAATTTCAGCAATGGATGCGAATGCTTCGGGGGAACTTACGGAAGCCCCCCCAAATTTTAAGACAATGCATTTTTTCTGTTTCATGCTTCTTTAACTCGATTTTAATAGTAATTGACTCACCATTTTTTGTATAGCTTCGACTTCGAAAGGTTTTGTAATATATTCATCGCAGCCTGCATCAAAACCTTTGCGAATATCCTCTTCTGTTTTATTGCCCGAAACAAATGCGACTGGCAAATTTTTTAGGAGGGGGTGTGATTTAAGTAAAGCACAAAGTTCATAGCCATCAACCCAAGGAAGTTGAATATCAAGTAATATCAGATCAAGTTTAGTATCTTCAATAATTTTTGAAAGTTCCATTGCATCTTTGGCAAGAAGAACACGATAGTTTTCTTTTTCAAAAATTCTTTTAATAGCATTACGCATGACGGGTTCGTCATCGACAACTAAAATAGTTTTTGCTTCTGGTTTGCGGGTTGCGGCACGATAGGCATCTAAGTTAACAATATGCTCTTGTGCCATTGCTTTTTTGTTGAGTTCAGCAACCTTTTTAGAAAAGGTTTGATCTCCAAATTTTCTTTTCCGCATGGCATAAGACCTTTCTTATAATTCCATTTCTTTTCAATTTTTTCATCGGAGGAGGTGTTGCTTCTCTTGAATTTGCTTATATTCTGCTTAGACATTAATATATTGGCAATTTGACGGTACGTTTTTGCCGTATATAAGTAACATTTTGGATCGAAAATTAGGACTTTTTTGAGGAGGTCAAAATGATCGAAGTGAACGGCTTAGTAAAGCTTTTTGGAGATCGAAAAGTTTTGCATAATTTAAATTTTACTGTTGGTTCTGGTAGAGTCTGCGGATTTTTAGGTCCGAATGGATCAGGTAAGTCTACGACTATGGATATTTTAGCGGGTCTTTTGGGACCAAGTTCGGGAGAGGTTAAAATATGTGGTTTCAATGTTGTAACTCATGCAAAACAAGTAAAGGAACAAGTAGGTTATCTTCCAGATAATCCTCCCTTATATAAGGAAATGCGAGTAAAAGAATTTGTTACTTATGTTGCCAAATTAAGAGGGATTGACTCTAACGAACGGAAAAGTGAGGTAGATAGAGTTATTGAAGAATGTGACGTTGCCGATGTCGCAAATAGAATTATTGGAAATCTTTCTAAGGGTTATAGACAAAGAGTTGCTTTGTGTTCAGCTTTGGTTCATAAACCAAATGTTTTAATATTAGATGAGCCAACTGAGGGCTTAGACCCTAATCAAATTTTACATATTAGAAAATTAATAAAAAAATTAGCGAAAGAACGGACGGTTATATTAAGTTCACATATTCTATCAGAAGTGCAAGCAACTTGTGATGAAGTCATTATTATTAATCAAGGTCATATTGCAGCAAAGACTGCTATTCACAGTGACACATCTAAGCCCGCTTTTTATCTTTATACGTTTGCTTCTAAAGCAGAAAATGCATTGCATTGGTTTCAACAAAGAAACTATGTGAAATCGGCTAAACCTATGTCACAAAAATTAAATTCTATATTAGTGGAGTTTGGCAACGAATTTTGGACAGAAAGAAATAATGAAAGTATTGCGAATGTCACTGAACAAATTGTGCAGCAAAATTTTCCTTTAATTGGGATTGAAGAGAAAAAAGAAGGACTAGAAGAATTATTTTTTGAAGTGATTCGTTCACAACCTGGACACCACCAAGTTCAAATTTCACCTTCAGGAGAGCTTTTATGAGTGCTACTTTATCAATAGCTGAGAGAGATTTTAAAGGTTTTTTTGGAACACCGCTTGGGTGGATTGCGGCATGTATTATTTTTTTAATATCAGGAATTGTATTTTTTATTGTAGTTAATATGTTATTAATTCGAGGGCAGTCAATTGATCCAGTAGCAGATATATTTGGCCAAGTCCTAGGTTTTTTAAACTATATTAATATTTTTATCATACCAGCTTTTACTATGCGCGCTATAAGTGAAGATTTAGGAAGTGGTACATATCGTTTGCATTCTGCTGCTCCTATTTCAACATGGGAAATAGTCTTTGGTAAATTTTTAGGGATTATGTTTTATTTTGGCGTATTAATTACATTAATGTTAATTTATCCTCTTTATTCATTTATATTTACTCAGCCAGATCTCAAAGTTTTATTTACTGGATGGCTAGGTTTAGTGTTAAATAGTGCAGCAATTGTTTCAATAGGTTTATTTATTAGCTCATTAACAAAAAATCCTGTTTTAAGTTATTTAGGTGCAACATTTTTTATTTTAATATTTATTTTGTCAGGTTTTATTACAGGAATTCCTGATTGGTATAGAAAAAATGTTAATTTGTTAGAACTTAGTTCAGATTTTACCAGAGGTTTGATTAAAACAGGTTCATTAGCAACTTATCTAGCTATCATTTTTGTTTTTTTAGTTCTTTGTCGTTTCGTAATGGAAAGTAAAAAGTGGAGATTATAAAAAATGAAAAAGCATAAACTAGAGTTTTCAATTGCTGCTTTGTTCGTAGCGTTGCTTGTTTTACTGATGTGGCAATATTTGTATTTAATTTCAAAAGCTTTACCTATTATTTTAATTGCAATTTCTTTAGGAATTATATTATATATTATTTTGCCATTTGGTGAAAAAAATAAGGATCATGAAGCTTATGCTCCTAAATTTTTTGCGCAATCAGCCATTACGAGCCTTATTGCTGTAGCAATTATTATTTTATTAGCTGTGATATTAAATAAAACGAATTTTTCAAAAACTTTTGATTTAACTACAAATAAAATTAACTCACTTAGTGATGAATCAGATAAAGTTTTAGATTCATTAACTAAGCAAGTGCAAATTTATTGTATTCCTGCTGCAAGTCCAACTGATAATTATTGTGATAATAATGTTGATTTATTAAATTTATATATGCGACGTTCTAAAAATATAATGTATATGGGAGCTTTGAGCTTAACAGATAAAGCTATATTGCAAAAATTACAGCCTTCAGGATATGCGCGTTTAATATTGTTCACTGATAATAATAAAAACGAAATTGATGGACAAATTTCTGAAAGCAAGTTAACTAATGGTATCATAAATTTAGTTAAGTATAAAAAAGTTGTTTACTTTTTATCTGGGCATGGTGAGCCATCTATCAATGCGGAAGGAAATATAGAAAAAAGTTATGCAGATATTGCTATGGCTTTACGTACCAAAGCATATGATGTTAAAGAATGGAATATAAAACAGGGAAATTTACCTAAAGAAGCTAGAGTCTTAGTCGCAGGCGATAATAATTTAGCCTATTCAGAACAAACAGAAGCAATATTAGAGAATTTTATTGCGCAAGGCGGGCGATTGGTTTTAATCGTGAATCCCTATCGTGAGCAAGGGTTAGAAAATTTATATTCAAAATTAAATATAAAATTAGATCCTATTCTTTTAACATTAAATGTGAATACCCCAATTGAGCAGCAAATTCAAAAGCAAAATTTTTCTCGCCCACCAGTTATTGCAAGTAATTTTAGTATGGAGTCGCCAATCACAAAAGTTATTGCGCAAGTATATGGAGCGCAAGGTGTTATGCCTATTGATGGCGGTAGACCAATAACAATATTAACTGAAAATAATAAGAGTGAGATTAAAACTCATGCCAGTGTTCTAATTTCGGCTTATAGTGCAGCTCCTATTACTTTAACTGCTGAAGCAAGAAATAAAATAGACTTAAACTCACCTTTTCAATTGTTACCAGATAGCAATTTTGATCCAAACAAATCTTGGCCACTTGCAGTAAATGTTGAAGTAACAGGGTTATCACATTTTGCGACTGATAAGTCAGTTCCAAAGGCAACTGATCCAGCTAAAGATAAATCTGAAATTGTTATTTATGGATTTAGCTTAGTAGGAACTTATTCAAAAACAGTTCCAATAAGTGAAGAATTATTGCCTTTGACAGTAGCGCACCTTTATCAGGACCAAGAGTTAGTCACTATTCCAACAAAAGATTATTCGCCAAAACAATTTAATTTGTCTCGCAATCCTGCTGTATGGTTAATTTTATTTTCAGGAGTTTTACCAATTTCTACTGCTTTAGCTGGCTTTTTCATTTGGATGAGAAGGAGATCGGCATGAAATTTTCTACAAGTGTCGTAATGGGTTTTCTTGTTATTGGTGGTTTAGTAGGTATTTATTATGGAGATAACTATTATTCGCAAAAAAAAGAAGAGCGGGCAAAAGAAGCTTCATATGCATTGTATTTTGAGACAAAGGATATATTAAAATATTCTATTCAAAGTACACAGGGAGCTTTTACTTTTGTCAGAGATTCTAATGAAAAACCATGGCGTCTTGTAGCTCCTGTTTCTTTATCAGCTGATCAAGATGCTGTAAATAATACACTCGCTTCTATCCAGCAATTGACTATTCAACAAGAATTACCAAACACTGAAAAATTATTTAGCGATGATAAAAAGCAATTAGCGCAATTTGGTTTAGATTCACCTAAAGTTACAATTTCTGTTGAATTAAAAAATAAGACTGAAGGAAAATTAAGTTTGGGAAGTTCTCTAGATATCGGTAGTAAAGTTGCTGGTAATTTAGCCCCCTCTTCTATTTATGCAATGAATCCTAGCAAATCAAAATTATTAGTTATTGATCACAGTTTTTTTGATATGATTTCTAATAAAAAATTGGAAGATTTCAGAAGTAAAAGATTAGCTAGCTTTAAGAAAGAAGAGATATCCTCTTTTGAAATTTTCTATAATGGACAAATTATATCTGTTGTAAAAAACAAAGATACTTGGGAGCTTCTAAAACCAACAAAATGGGCAGCTGATATTAATTTTGTTTCTGATTATTTAATGCGCTATCAAGGTTTACTAGCGCAAAAAATATATGAAAAATCTGAAATAAATGATAACTTGCTGGATAAACTTAATTTAAAAAAAACAATAGCTACAGTAACATTTAAAGGTGAAGCTGGAAAAATTGTCGATACTTTTAATTTTGGAATTACAAAAGAAGGTATTTATACCTATATAAAAGATGGCAGTATTGCTAAGTTGAATTTAGATTCCTGGCCAGAATTGGTACCACAAGAAAAGATGTTCAAAAATAGGCTTGTTATGTTAAATGTTGCTTTAGACAAAATTAACAAAATAAATCTTGCTAGTACATTAGCCTTTCTCAAAAAAGACAATAATTGGTATAAGATATCATCACCAAGTCAACAGCCTTCTGTTTCGGAAACTCCTAATCAAGATGCTTTCACTTTCTTCTCAAATTGGGAATTTATGACGGCGGACGACCTTGTTTTAAACCCATCTGAAAAAGATCTTGTAAATTTTGGTATTACAAAGCCTTTAAAAGTGTTTTCTTTTGAGTTCAATGAAACAGAAAAATTGCAACCGATAAAAATAATTGTTGGCAATAGGGTTCCAAAAAATGAAAAAAATGTGTATTTAAAACGATCAGACTCACCCATCGTTTATATTGTGGATGCGGGGTGGCTCTCTCTACTTGCCCAGCTCTATTCAGTTGGTGATCCTTCAAATACATCAGTGAAAAAACAGATGGAGTAACCTTTCTTGAAAACAGAACTTTTTTTAATTCCGATTGCAGCTGTAAATGGTAGTCTACGTGTATTGGTCACTAAAGACCCAAACAGCGAAAGACAAACATTTCCAAGTATCACTCTTCGACAAGATTTGCATTTGCATGGAGGAACGCGTCGTATTTTGAGTGATCTTCTTTCAGGTTCGCATTTGGCAGAGCTCGAGACTTGGTTTAATTCCGCTCGTTGTAAAGATCGCATTGTTGATGTGTACGATCGTGATCTATTATTTGAACAAGTCCAAAGCATTGCTATCGTGCGTGCCATTGCGTTGCCGCAGGAGTTTTCTGCGCAGGCAAAGGGAATGTGGCTTGATGCTGAGAACTTGTTTTCGCAAGATTCTATTTTAGCTCCTGATAGCAGATTGTTTTTACGAGAATGCCTCAATCAGGTGCCTTTATGGGTAAAAAATACAACTTTTACCTTTGAACTGCTTTCGCAAGTTTTTTCCATTCAAGATTTGCGCTTGTTAGTGGGTATGCTTTCTAGCCAAGAAATCGATCCTGGGAATTTTCACCGCCGTTTAAAAAGGCTTGATATTTTACGCCCTCTCGTTTCGGGGCAGCAACGGGTGCATAAGTGGGAATTTGCTTGGGAAAAGAGCGATATTCTTGGTGTTGAAGGTCTTATTCCTTAAATTAGGGCAATCTTTTGCCCTAATTTAAGCAGACTTTGAAATAGGAAAAAAAATTATTTTTTTTTTCGAAATCGACTTGACCTCTCTGCGTTGATTATGTAGACACACTCTCACGAAGAAGTTCCTCAGTAGCTCAGTGGTAGAGCAAGTGACTGTTAATCACTTGGTCGGGTGTTCAATCCACCCCTGGGGAGCCATTCCTTCATTGACAGGACATTTCCTGAATTTCTTTCCATGCCTCTATGACATGATCCTCAGTTAAGTTTGTCTGGGCAAGAACAGCTCTTAATACAATACTTCCATTTAATCTTGTGTGAGTTAGAAACATTTTTCCCGAGCGGTTTATTGTATTTAAAAGTTTTATATTTTCTTCGTCAGTGGCTTTTAGCCTGAAACAAACTAAATTGAATTGCCTTTTTGCAGCAATTTCAAAGCGTCCATCTTTTTTAATCAATTGCTCAAATTTACTTCCCAATTCAATATGAGAACGGATGAGGCTTTGTAAGCCTAATTTTCCATACCAACGAATGACAAACCACAGCTTTAAGCTGCGGAATCTTCTTCCCAAACCTAGCCCCCAGTCACGAAAATTAACAACATCTTGTAAATTATGATCTTTTAAATATTCAGGTAAAATAGAAAATGTTTTGAGCAGAAGATCTTTATTGCGAATGAATAAAGCAGAACAATCAAATGTGGTAAAAAGCCATTTGTGGGGGTTTATAACAATGCTGTCAGCTTCTTCTATACCTTCGGCAAGCAGTCGAATTTCAGGAAGCAGCAAGGCTGTACCAGCGTAAGCGGCATCAATATGAAACCAAAGGTCATATTTTTTTGAAATTCTAGCAATTGCTTTTAAAGGATCGATAGCAGTTGAACCTGTTGTGCCAAATGTTCCTGCTATAAAAAAAGGTGTAAGCCCATTTTGTAAGTCCTCTTCAATGCAGCGTTGCAAAGCATCAGTGTTCATTTGCTGATCTTGATTGACAGGTATTTTTCTTAAGTTGTTATTACCTATCCCTATTATTTTAATGGCTTTTTCAATTGAAGAATGGGTTTCGGTAGAGCAATAAGCAACTAATGTATGATTTGCTAAACCTACATTATTAGTATGGTATTTCGTTGCTTTTTCACGGGCTGCTGTTACGGCAATCATGCTGGAACTCGAGGCAGAGTCTTGAATGACACCATGAAATGATTTTGGTAAACTAAAAAGGTCCCGTAACCATTCCATAACTCTAATTTCAAGTTCAGTTGCAGCAGGGGATGTGATCCAACTCATGGCTTGAATTCCTAAAGTTGCTGTTAACATTTCTGCCAGAAGAGATGGAATGCTTGAATTTGATGGAAAGTAACCAAAAAATTTTGGGTGCTGCCAATGTGTTATTCCTGGCACAATAACTGAAAGAAAATCGTTAAAAATGGTTTCAAATTGTTCTGGAGACTCTTTTGGTTCTTTAGGTAATTGCTCTAGTATATCGCCAAATTTAAGGGGTGACATAACAGGATAATTTTTAACTTCATTTTGGTATTGAGTGATCCATTCTGTCACAATTTTAAGTGAATTATTTAAATTATTATTCATAAAATTTAACTTTCTTTAGAATCTAACTTTTTTTAGAATAATTTAAAAATTTAAGATGAGTATTTTTTTCTGTAGTTTTATAGAAAAATTTTGAGTGAAAATTTTCTTTTGTACTTTTTTTAAAATAAATAATTTCATAAATAAATATCCTTATTGTAAATGACTAAATAGGAATAATTAGTAGTTAATGAAATTGAAAATCATAAGATAAGGAATAAAAGATATTAATTTGTCTAGAAAAAAGATCATTTATAAATAAATTATTTTGATAATAAAGTCAATTATAATTTTATGGACAAGATCTAAAATTAAATTATGAGATTAGGAAACTCTATGATAGATATATTCTTTATTAAAGTAGGCAATAATTAGCTTCTTTTCCAATATTTTTTCCTACTATGTCATTTAATTATGTTGCATAATAGTTTCCTCATTCTATTAAAAAACTCTTGACTTATAATCAAATGAATATTGTTTACTTCTGAATACATCGTTGAAATTTGAAAGCTGCATGAAAGTTTGTGAGGAGCTGATCGTGAAAAAAATTTTAATAGCAGATGCAAGTAAAGCAAGTTTAGTAATGACAAGTGAAGTTTTTAAAGATCACTATCCTGGGGTGCAAGTTATTGTTGCAAGAACTTCAGTCGATGCAATAGATTTAGCAAAAATGAATGAAGGCATAGATGCTTTTGTGATTGACTATGACTTGCCCGATTTAGATGGAGCGCAAACCGCGGCAAAACTTAAAAAATTATTTAATATTCCAGTGCTCATCACGGCTTTTGACACTCCAGAAGTTGCACATGCAATAGAGGCAAACCTTAAACAATATCCCGATTGTCAAAGTTGGTTAAAAAAGCCTGTAAATCCAGAAGTTGTGATTGCTGTTACCCAAAGATTCTGTGATGGAAAAATTAGAGCCCAAAAAAGAATTGCTTGTAATTTACCTGTTTTTGCTGAAATTATTCTTGAAAATGAAAGTCTCCAAGCTTATCAACAAATGTTAACTCCTGTAAAAAATAAGAAAACTAAAGCAGCACCAACAGCGGAAAAAACAACTTCTAAGAAGAATACAAAAGCAACAAAAAAAGCAGAGCCGAAAAAAGAGGAACAAAAATCTATTCCGCTATATTTTTGTGGTATTGTTGAAGATTGTTCTTTAAGTGGTGTTAAATTAAAACCAAGTAAGAATAGCAAATTAGGACTTACAGATTGGAATCATTTGCTTGCTAGTATGGAGTTTATTTCTTCTGGTAGTTCTGTGACCTTAAAACTCCCCTCTTTGACAGACATTGAAAATGGCAGAACTCTTGAAATGACTAAAATGATTTCTATCCCTGGCAATGATGAGAAAAAAGAGTTACTGGAAACGAAGAAAAAAGGTGCGGCTTTGAAGGGGCAAACAGTGAGTGAGAAAAAGAGCACACAGAAAAAAGCACCCGCCTTATCAACCTTAAACGTAACAACCAAAAACAAAATAAATAAGAGCGAATTGGAAGATAGATACCAATCCTTAACAGGTAAGGTTATATGGACAAGTTCGGAGTCTGGTGAGTGGTGTGTTGGTGTGGAATTTGAAAGCCCCAGCCTATCAAAACGTTTATTTGAATCGGTTCTTTCTTTCCAATTGAAACAACAGAAAAATATAACGAATCAATCCGTCATGAAGACAAGCCGAGCTGGTTAAATACCAAAATAAAGTTATATAAACATAGCATTGAACCATAATAGTCAGCAGCTTTATATGAAAAAAAAAAATTGTCAAATAATAAAAAATTTTCTGAATAAGTTTAAGCAAATGAATAATTATTAAAAATTTGGATAATTTGTCTTTTTGCTAATGGAAAATATGTCAAAAAAACATCTCTTTAAATATTGAAAAATGAAAACGATGAAATAACACAATAAGCTTTTTTTAATTTTAAGGAAGGGTTTTAAATGTTTTGTTTTTTTCGTAATTGTTTATTCCTTGTATTAATTTGTTTGCCAACTTATGCGGAAGAACTCTTAGATTGTGGACAAAATAGCCCTGTGCATTGTGGTTTTCCTAGTTACGATCAAAATTCAAATAAAACAATGATCCAACCTGGAGTTGTATTTAAAAATATTGGTGGCTTTGTGCAACCTGCAAAAATAGGCGCCCATGATTTTTTTTTAGTGGGTAAGTTTAAGTATATTAATAAGTATTTAAAACAAAGAGAAAATTCAATAGTAATAGCGCAGACATTGACTGAAGAAGGGCACTGGGTCGATGCTGGAAAAAGACATGTTAATATTGTAGTCGTTAATAAAATGAATTCTCCCTCAACATTAGTAATGGATCATATCCGCGCTAGAATTTTTGAAGTGATTAGTGCAGGTGCTTTAAGTCCTGAAAATATTACTTATGTTGCAGGTGCTTTAGAAACTCAGTTTAGTTTGCAAACAGTGGGATTACAAAGCAAAGCTTATGAAGTTGATGAACGCAGAGTTGAAAATTTAGTCACCACAGTCCAAAATATGGGAAAACTTGAAAAAATAAATTATTTGGCAAATTATTTTCAAAAAATTGTTGATGAAAATTCAGCTGGTGGTGAAAATTTATCAAAAAAAGGAGAAATAATTGTTACTTTGACTGCCTATCCT
Organism: uncultured Oligoflexia bacterium; assembly: GCA_964435255.1. Classification (GTDB taxonomy): domain Bacteria; phylum Bdellovibrionota_B; class Oligoflexia; order Silvanigrellales; family Silvanigrellaceae; genus Silvanigrella. The sequence goes on along the minus strand of CAYSZE010000373.1, from coordinate 11,064 downwards.
CCACCGCAAACAATTGCAAGAGCTGTTTGCGATGTTGGGAATGCTAAAGTAACCTTAAGACAAATTAGAAAAACAATTGATAGTATGTTGAATAAAAAAGGTTGTATAAAGTTTGAAAATTATCCTTAAGGTTCATTTTTCTTTTCAAATTGCACAGAGTTTTTGACAACCTTTTCCGCAATTTCCGAAAATCTTATACGCACAGGATGATTTTGTTTTGTAGTTAAAGGATTGCCTTTGTCGCCAGCTTCTCTTATTTCTTGAATAAGTGGAATATGACCTAGTAATTCAACTTCAAATTTGCCTGCAACCCGTTGCGCGCCCCCTGTACCAAATATATGTGACTCAGTACCACAGCTTGGACAGGTAAAAGTGGACATGTTTTCCACAACCCCAAGAATGGGAACATCTGTTTTTCTAAACATAGCTATTCCTTTAACGGCATCGAGAAGGGCTACGTTTTGTGGAGTCGTAACGATTACAGATCCTGTAATGGGTATACTTTGAACTAAGGTCAATTGCGCATCACCCGTACCTGGTGGAAGATCAATCACTAAATAATCTAATTGTCCCCATTCGACATCCCAAAAGAATTGTTGCAAAGCTTTCATAATCATGGGACCACGCCAAATAACAGCCGTTTCTTCAGGTGCAAAAAAACCAAAAGACATGACTTTAAGTCCGTGCGCTTCTGGAGGAATAATTTTATTATTTTCATTTACATGCGGGTCTTGATGCAAATCTAACATGGTTGGAATACTAGGGCCATAAATATCAGCGTCTAAAATACCGACTTTATAACCTTGGTTGTGTAGTGCTATCGCTAAATTAACACTGACGGTACTTTTACCAACCCCACCCTTCCCACTGGCGACAGCGATAATTCTTTTCACACCAGGTATAGGTTTTTTACCAGTTGGCGATTTTGTTTCCTTTTGCTCTGGTGCTGGTGAGTTGGGAGCAGTTGTTTTATCTGCGGTTGGTTGTGAAGGTGTTTTGTCTTTGCGTTCAAAATAAATAGACAGATCTTCAGCATTGATAGCAAGATTTTGTTTTAAAAATTTTTCTATCAAAGATTTTCCAGCTAAATTTAACCCATCAGAAAAAAAACGAATCAGTATTTTCTCTGCGTTTTTTTCAACATTATTTACTCTTTCTTTCCAAGTGAAAGAACCAAGTAAATCATATATTTCTTTACTAAGAATAAGTTCAAATTCTTGAACGGTTTGTAATGATATTAAGTTTTTTTTATTTTCCATTTTACCAGACCTGTTCTATACCTTTTACTTCCGGCACTTTTTCCATCAGCATTTTTTCCACACCTTGGTATAACGTCATAGCGCTAGAAGGGCAATGAGAACAAGCTCCTACGAGACGAACTTTTACAATTCCATCTTCTACATCAATAAGCTCAATATCGCCTCCATCTGATTGGAGAGCAGGTCTAATTTGTTGTTCGATGATTTCTTGAATTTTTGCAATCATTTAAATAACCTTTCAAAAATGAGCCAACCTTGCTTGGTTGAGGATAGGATCTGTATAAACATATTATCTAATCTGACTCGGTCAAGCGTAACTTGATTGAGTAATTTGAGTTGTATCATAATTTAAAGTAGGGTAAATCAATTTGTTTTATATAAGACGTTGTTATAATAATTCTCTTCAAAATTACAGAAAAATAATAAAATATTTTCTGCTAGTTATTTTACTCACCAAAATTCAACATGCTGTAAATGCTGAAGAAAAATTTAAACTTTCTGAGCAATGGCAAGTGTTTTCAAGTAGTTCTTTTCGTGGGAATTTTCACACTGCGGGCTCTTCACTTCAAGTTAATGATATTCCTAACCAAAATTTAGAAAATCAAGCTTCAAGTGCAGCAGCTTATAGTACTGATTACATTTCTTTAGGGCTTGGGATTGAAAAAAAAGAGACTTTTACTATTAAAAGTAAATTAAATTATTCGTGGCAAAAAAAATATCATTTAGATTTGTTTCCTAAGTCCTATTCTGAAAGAGTTGTTCAATTAAGGGATTTATATGTAAATATACCGTTAAAAAATCTAGGAAGCTTTTTTTGGGTGGGGCGCAGAACTTTTGAATTTGAAGATATTTATTTATTTCAAGAAAGCAACCCATTTAATCAAATAGAACTAAACGGATTAGGATTTGAAACAAATGTTTTTCAAATGTCGTTAGCATTTAACAAAGAAACTGTTTATACAACTGGAAAAGACCAAAATGATAAAACCATTGTTGATAGCAATGGCAATAATATTTTGTATGAAAATGATGATTACGTATTTACCTTATTCATGTCAGGTAAATTTTTATTGTCTGAAGGTAAAATGTTTCAACCTATTTTATCTTTAAGAGCATATAACAGTATTACGAAAGATTCTCCACAAGGTGTGCAAAAAGATAAAGTAAGTCTTTCTTCTTCTTTTATTTTAGGAGGAATTTTTTATCGTCCTGAATCAGATGGTTTTAAAGGAACAACAACAATTTGGTTTTCTTCCTTGCCAGCAGATAAAGAAGCAAAACCAACTGATACAACTGTAAAATCATCTTTTTATGGTGAAGGTCGAGTTCCTCCTAATTATCCACAAAACACATTAGGTATTGCAGACTCATCGCAGTTTTCATTTGATAAATTTGGTGGCTTATTAACTAGTTTAGTTATTTTAAATAATGTTTATGCTTCAAATTTACCTGTTTTGCATATTAGTGAAAATGAAGAGTCGCTTCAGTCTGATGGAAAAAGTTTTTCAAGAACGACAAATAGAGTTAGTATAGGCCTACAACCTGTAAAATATATAACAAAACATATTCAATTAGGGTTAGATCTAAATTTTAACTATGTAACAAAAAAATTATTAGCTAATGATGCTAATTCTTTCGTAATAACTCCTATTATAAAGTATTCATTTGAAAAACAGTTATTAACAAAAAAATATATATTTTTTAGTATGAGTTATGGACACTATGATTGGAAAATTAAAACTTTTTCAAATGGAACAAAAACAGATAATCTTTTCACAACCCAAACTGGAATAGAGTATAATTTTTAAAATTATGTATGAGCTGAAGAATAAATATCAAGAAAACCTTTTCCAACATGTTTTCTATAACTAGGGATTCCTGTAAAATCTATAAATTCAGAAACTTCATATATTCTTTCATACATTCGAGATCCTAGTCTTTCTAAGAGCGATTGATTCCAAAAACTTTCATGAATAGGAATATTAGAATTTTTAAAATTAATGTTTTCTTGTCCCCAATAATTTTGACTTTCCCTATTTTGATTGCGTGGGATTTCTTTTTCATCATATTTGAAGGATGGTGGTAAATAATTTGTAGTCAAAATTGTAATTTTTTTGGCATTATAACGAGAATTGATGAGATCATCTAATTTTTCAAGTTGCCATTCATTTTCATTCCGTCCTTTACCGAGTTCATCAATAACTAAAATATCAACATTTCGTAATTTTTTTAACAATTCTTCCCCTGATTTATTTTGTTCATATTCAGCTTTTAATTGATTTAAAAGAAACTGAAAATCAACAAATTTTCCTGATAAACCAAACTCAATAATAAGCATTTTTAAAGCAGAGACTGCTAGCAGAGTTTTTCCTGAACCAACGGGACCAAATAAAGTGATAAAATATTTGCGATCTATTTGGGGGGTATAAGTTGCTACTTGCTTACAAAATTTATGAATTTTTTGAACATTTTCATTTAATTTTTTTTCTTGAAATTCATTTAAATGTTCATCTTTTATATTAAAAAAATCGGCTTCCATGTATTTACAGGGAATATCAGCACTATTTAATAAATTAACAAGAAATTCGGTATGCATGCAAGCACATGAATTTGGGGATAACTCTTCAATTAAGTGTTCTTCAGTTTCTCCATCTTCAGTTTCATAAACATGTACTTTATTTAAAATTCTGTGCCCCGTACCTTCACACATTTCGCATTCAAAACGCGGATTACATGCTGGGCAAACAGCAAATTCAAAATTTAAATTGTTTTTTTTGATATAAATAGGTTCTTTTAGTTGACCTGATTCTAAGTCTTCATTTTCATCTTCACTTTGATTTATGGTAAACTCATTTCTACCGCAATAGCACTTAGGTTTATGAGTTTTATGACTAGGAATCTCTTCCTGTTCACGTAATTCGGCTAATTTTTGTAAAGACATAAAAATGTCTTCAAATGTTCTACTTTCATTCATAGAAGTCTCCTATGCTTCTGATGACTTTACTAAAATAGAATGTAAACGCCGTGATATTGGAGCAAGTGAGGTCGGGAAATTTTTTGTTTTTTTATTACATTCGTCAGCATATTCTAGCATGACTTCCATAATAAATTTAGGTTTAATTTCGGCCTTTTCCCATGCCAATAAAATTTCAAGATCAGCAGAGGAAAGAGAAACTCCTTTTCCTCTGAGATCAATGAAAAGACTTGCTATTAAAGAGTAATCGCATAGTTCAGCATTATTTAAGAAAGTCATAAAAGCTTTTCAAATTAAGAATGAAAGAAACAAAAGCAGCAAATTAATGCGCGCGACGTCCCATTCTCCAAGCAAAATTTCCGATGGAACCTAGTTCTTCTTCAATGCGTAGTAATTGATTGTATTTTGCAATACGATCAGTACGTGATGCACTTCCAGTTTTAATTTGACCAGAGTTGGTTGCCACAGCTAAATCAGCAATAAATGCATCTTCAGTTTCACCACTACGGTGAGAAATAATTGTTGTATAACCATTTACTTTTGCAAGCTCGATTGCTTGTAATGTTTCAGTCACGGTTCCTATTTGATTTAGCTTAATTAAAATTGAATTTGCAACTTTCTTTTCAATTCCTTTTGCAAGCAATTTTGGATTTGTGACAAAAAGGTCATCACCAACTAATTGTACTTTACTGCCAAGACGCTCAGTTAATAGTTTCCAACCATCCCAGTCATTTTCATCAAGACCATCTTCGATACTAACAATTGGATATTTGTTGCAAAGTTTTTCGTAGAGATCGACCATTTCGGCAGAAGTCTTTTTTACGCCTTCGCCGTCTAAGTTGTATTTACCATCTTTAAAGAAGGAACTTGCGGCAACATCAAGTGCAAAACTGACTTGTGTTCCAATTTTGTAACCAGCTTTTTCTATTGCTAAAGTTAGCAACTGAAGAGCTTCTTCATTGCTATTTAAATTAGGAGCAAAACCACCTTCGTCACCAACAGTAGTTGCTAATTTTTTATCATTTAAAACTTTTTTAAGGTTATGGAATATTTCAACACCAGCTCTTAATGAATTTGAGAAATTCTTAAATCCATGGGGAACGATCATGAATTCTTGGAAATCTAAATTGTTGTCTGCATGAGCGCCACCGTTAATAACATTCATGAGCGGTACAGGTAGAGTTTTAGCGAATGTACCCCCTAAATAACGATATAATTCAAGTCCTGCTTCTTCAGCAGCTGCTTTTGCACAAGCCATAGAGACTGCTAAGATAGCATTAGCTCCGAATTTTGATTTGTTTTCTGTTCCATCGGCCTCTATAAGTAGGTTATCAATTGCGGCTTGATCAGAAACTTCAATAACACCTTCAAGAAGTGGGGCAATATGTTGTTCAATGTTTTCTATAGCTTTTAATACACTTTTTCCCAAATATAATGACTTATCCCCATCACGAAGTTCACAAGCTTCATATTCTCCTGTACTTGCTCCAGATGGCACAGAAGCACGTCCTACATAACCTTCTGATGTTAAAACTTCGACTTCAACAGTCGGATTTCCGCGAGAATCTAGAATTTGTCTTGCACGAATGCCGTCGATTAGTGACATAAGAACTCCTTTTTTGATAAAAAAATAGGCATCAAAGTGCCTTGCATTCTTTTCTGTTATGCTACAATTTCATTTTGTCATCAATAGAGTAATAAATTTAGGTCACCTAGTGCCGATTATACGCTAGCTTTATTACAATTTTTTCGGTGGGCTATTGACTTATACAATGATTTCCTTATATTTAAGTAACAGGAGCATGCAGAACTTCCATTTTAAAAAAATTAGGTGTCAATTATGACAGTTAAAATGGGCAAAGCATTTGGCTCTTGTTCTTTTTTTCACATAAAGGAGGCGTACCCTATGGCTAAGCCAGAGACTGTTTCTACAAGTCAAATGATCGCAAATGTTGCGGCTAAATTTGATCAACTTCCAAAAAAAATCACAAAGGAAGTTATTGCTGATTTTTTAAATACTGTTGAAAGTGAAGTTGCTTCTGGCAAGAAACTTCGCATTGACAAGATTGGTATATTGCAAGTTAAAGAACGTGCTCCACGTATGGGCCGCAATCCTCAAACTGGTGAAGAAATTAAAATTCCTGCATCAAAGAAAATTGCTTTCCGTGCTGCTAAGTCTTTAAAAGAGCAAGTTACAGGTTCTCGTTCTCCAGCTAAAGCTAAAAAAGCTGCTGCTGTTGCAAAAAAGAAGAAATAATAATATTTTTTCATAAAGCAGACTTAATATTTAAGTCCGCTTTTTTTTATAAATAATTCAAAACCAAAAAATAAACTGCTGTGCCAAGAATCATACTGACTAATACAGAACGAATTGTACAATAGAAAAAAATGGATGCCAGACACGCTATCCAACCATTAAAAATATAATTTGGGTCAAAATCTTTTAATGAATCTATTGAGTGGATTGTTAGAATAGCCATAAAACACACTGGTAAATGAATACCTGTTTGTTTAATTAAATTATTTTTTATATTTCTTAAAAATATAAATGGAACTAGTCTGGTTAAATAAGTTACTAGACTCATAATAATAATCGCGGTCAATATATATGTTTGATATTTATCTAGAGACATTTTTATCCTCGCTTGTTTCACTAAAAAATGTCCAAAAATAAATAATAAAAAAGCTACTAAACATACTAAAGAATAAAACTTCTTGAACTCCTATAAACTTGAAAAATATGTAAGTTAAAATTCCAATTGAAATTGAATAAAAATCTTTATTAATTTTATAAGCATCGACAGTTAATATACCAAAAAGAGCTACGAGTGAGAAAAAAAGGAAATTGATATCTAATTCTGATATCTCTTTATGAAGAAAAATTCCTATAACTGTTCCAATAATCCAGTAAACATGGCATAATATAACTATGGTAGCTTCATATTTTTTATTATATTTTTTATTTTTTGAGCTAATTATTGAAAAGCACTCATCAGTTAAACCAAATATAAGGTAACCTTTCAAAAATTTATTTACTTTAAACTTATCTAAAAATGCAATACCATAAAAAATATGGCGTAAGTTTACTATAAATGTAGCAATAGCAATACTAAATAATGAGCCATGTGAAGCTAGAATTGGAATTGCTATAAATTGAGAAAAACCAGCATAAACTGTAGCACTCATAAGTACACCATATATCCAATGGACATTTAAACTTTGAAATAAAATGCCAAATGCTGCTCCTAGTAAAAGATAACCAAAAGCTGTGGGTTTACTATCTTTTAAAGCTTCGAAGAACATTTTTGATCCTTTAATTGCGCTACAGGTTTAGCTAAATGAGGAACTGAGTATTGTGGAAATTTATTAATCAATATAAAAATTAGTGGTGAATATTAACACTTTTTGAAGCCCCATATTTAAAAAAAGAAAATATCGGAATTATTAAATATTCCAAATTTCCATATCTTTAAATTGTTTAGTCTAATAAGTCAATTTTTTTATATTAAAAATAAAGATTAAAAATAGTAATATTAAATTAAACATATCATTCTTGATTTAATACATTATTCATAAAAATATGTTGATGATAGGAAGATAAAATATTTTATAAAATTCCTGTAAAGATATTTTATTAAATTCATTCTTGTTGTTAATATTTTTAGTTTTTCTTTATTTTTTTGCTAACCAAAAATGAAAATATTTGATTATAGAGTTCCAAAAGCTTAATTTTATTTGCTTATTGCTATGGCTAAGATTTGTGCAAGTTTCTTTAATACTTTATGTTGAATTCATATTCAATACAGTATAATGGTATCATTTTGTTTTTCTAAAATTACAGAAAAAAGTATTACTTAATTTAATTAAATAAACAATATACATTTTATTTAAAATTAATGAATAATTAATTGACTTTGTAATAAATATAGAAGAAAATTTTACTTCATAACAATTTCAAATTAGGATATGTATATGCGGATAAAAATAAATTCATTAAAGAGTGGTTTTTGTATACTAGCATTAATGCTTTCCCAAGAACTACATGCACAAGATTATCCAACAATTCCAGATGACCTATTTCATGTTCCAGAAAAACGTGACTTTACTATAAACAATTCAATTTCACCATGTACAAATTTTTTTCAATTTGTCTGTTCTAATGAAATTACACAATTTAACTTTCTGCAAAGTATAAGCAGCTATGTTTTTAGTTTTAATGATTCTGCCGAAAAAATAACGTATAAGAGGCTAGAGTATATTAAATCAATTCTATCTGTGCAAAATCTCTCTAAAAAAAATCAAATGCTTAAGAATTTCTATAATTCTTGTACTGACACTAGTGCAAGAGAGATTGAGGAAAATCAGTTAATAGCTAATAGTGTGAAAGAAGTATTTAAATTTAATAGAAGCGCACTACTTCGTAAGTTTACCGAAGATACACTTAGCGGTTTACCTTCATTAGTTAATATTGAAGAAATGGAAAATATTAGTAATCCAAGCATTAAAGATATATTATTTACTTATAATTTGCCTTTAAGAGTTAAAGAATATTATAGTAATGAAGCAATGCTAAGCGACTATAAAAATTTAATTGTTTCACTTTTTGAAGAATTATCAATAGCGAATTCAGAAAGAAAGGCTGATTACATTATTGAATTTGAAAAAGCGATAGCAAGTGATTATCCAACCAAAGCAGAAATGAGAGAATTAGAATCTAAAGACAATACAATTGAAAGAAAATTTTTATTATTTAAATATCCAGCTTTAAATTTTGATAAAATATTAGAAAAAATTCCAGAGGATGTTAATTTAAATTTAATCTTAGTAAATTCTTTTTTACAAATGAATTCAAAATTGCAAAATGCTTCTCTTGAACAATTGCAAGCAATCTCCTTATGGAATAAATTAACGAATACTATTAATATTAAGTATTCTTATCCGCAATATTATCAAAAAGTTAAGGATTTTAGAAATAAATATAATGGGACTTCAAAAGTTGATGAATCAATAGATAAACAGTGTGTACAGGAAACTGTTGTTGCTTTAGAAAGAAATCTTGATTATGAAGTTGTTAATAAATACTTCAGTAATTTTCCTTCTGATAGAATTAAAACTATTGTAGAAAAAATTCAAGCGACTACACTTAAAAATATAAAAAATAATAACTGGTTAACTCCGAGTGCAAAAGAAAAAGCACAACTAAAAATTGAGAAAATTAGATTTCAATTAGTAAAACCTGAAAATTTAAAAGATTGGGATTTTAAAGACGAAGCAGAGTTATCTGCATTATCATTCCAAAAAAATAAACAGTTGTTACGTCAAAATGAATTCAAAAAAATGTTAAAAGATATATTAAAACCAGTAAATGACCTGAAATGGCAAATGTCTCCTTTAACAGTCAATGCTTATTATAATCAGACTTCCAATCAGTTTGTTATGCCAATGGGGATCTTGCAACCTCCTTTTTTTGATGCTTCAAAATCAGATACTGTTAATTTAGGATCTGTTGGAATGGTTGTTGCACATGAAATAGGGCACTCTATTGATGATCAAGGCTCAAAGTATGATGAAGCAGGGCGCTTAGCTCCATGGATGACAGATAATGATTTAAATACTTTCAGAATAAAAACACAAAAAATTATCACTCTTTTTAATAATGAAGGTATAGATGGAAAATTAACATTAGGAGAAAATATTGCAGATTTTGTAGGATTACAAAATTCATTTGAATCTGCTTTTCCAGGAAATATTCCTGCTACAGGAACTGAGCAAAAAGAGTTTTTTGTGCAATATGCTAAAACTTGGTGTGGTATTGTCCAACCAAAGTATAGAGAATTTATGATAAAAACAGATCCGCATTCTCCTATAGATCTACGAGTAAATGGACAAATGAAGCTTTCCAAGCAGTTTGAAAAAACCTTCATGTGTAAGAAAAATGATCCTATGACTCTTCCTGATAGTGAAAGAGTGACTCTTTGGTAAGATAATTTCTTTATTCTTCTGAAGATAAAAAATAGGAAATTTTTATATTTAAGTGATTAAGAAGAACAAATAGAGAATAATTTATTTGTTTTTTCTAAATTTTTTTGGTAAAGCAAAAAAGACTCTTTTTAAGATTGCACTTTTATTCCTTTACAAAGGCATTGCTAATGAGACTAAAAAAAAAATATTTCATTTTTCCATTTTTCCCATTAATATTTATGAATCAAAATCTTTTTGCAAAAGAAGAAATAATTACTACAATTCCAGACGATAAATTTATTGTTCCTGCAAGTCGGGATTTTAAGTTAAATGAAAAAATAAAACCTTGTCATAATTTTTATTCTTATGTTTGCTCTAATGAAAATACAAACTTTAAATTACCTGAAAGTAAAAGTCGTTATATTTATAGCTTTAACGATTCTGCAGAGAGAATAAAAAACCAAAGACTACAGTATATAAAAAGTTTAGAAAAAATTCAGACACCTACTAAATCTCAGGCAATGATAAAAAATTACTATCAGTCTTGTATGGATACGCAAGCGCGAATAAGTGAAGAGAAAAATTTTCTTAATGAAAATAAAAGTATACTTTCTATAAAAAGTAAGGAAGAAGTATTAAAAAAATTTGCAGAAAATTCTAGTTCTGGGAACTTTAATTTAATTCATATTTTTGATTTTTCAAATAGAAACAATGCTAAATTAAAAGATATCATGTTTTATTATGTTTTACCTTTTGGGGCTAAAGAATATTACTTTGATGATGTTTTAATGCGTGATTATGAAAAAATAGTGACAGATTTTATTGATATTATTGATGCTAAAGAATTAAAGAGAAGTGCTAATTTTATTG
>CAYSZE010000372.1:0-2743 GCA_964435255.1 uncultured Oligoflexia bacterium | reverse complement strand
ACCACCTGTCGAAAATAAATTGAATATTTTTTCTAGGTAATCAAATTTTTTATGTAAAATCAGTTCACCATTAACAAGAAAAGATTTTAAGGGGTAAATTTTATTATCATCATGTTCTATTGTCCCTTGGCGGACAAAAGCGGCTAATAAATATGCTAATTGTGAAGCATGCTGGTGTGGTGATCCTGTCGATTTTATCAATTTTTTTTCATTTATTTTTGTTTCAACTAATTGAGTTACTAACATCCCTATTCTTTCAGTGGCTGATTTAATAAACACACTTAAAATAGGGTTGAGTTCGGCAAAATATGACTTAATTGCTTCAAAAGGGTAAAAAAGAGTGACTGTCTGAACAATTGTTCTTGCTGTTACAGTGTGTCTTTCTCTGGATAATATCGTGCCTAGGCCAATAATTTGACCACGGGAAATTTCTCCAATCAGAATTTCTTGTCCATCAATTGTTTTGAAAAGTTCTACTTTTCCTTCTTGAATAACATAAATTCCTTTGGTTTCATCTCCTTCTTGCACAACTATTGTTTTTGGTGGCAGCACAATGCTTGCATTTTTCACAAAAATTACCCGTTAGTTGAAAAGGAAAAACGCCCTGTGCATATTTTCGGAAAATAAGATAAAATCTATATTAATGTAAAATTGACGAAATCACTATTGGTTGTGAATTTGTTAATTTTTATAAGTTTATGAAATAATATTTTATGTGTTTTTATTGAGGTTGGACCAATGATATTAATTGAGATTTTATTTAAAATTACTTATTATTTGCTTTATTTTTATATGTTATGTTTAATTATTACTGGCATTTTAAGTTTAGTTGGTGCCAATCCTTCTAACCCTATAGTTGGTTTTTTAAACGCTTTAACCTCTCCTCCTTGCCGTTTTTTAACGCGCAAATTTCCAAAGTTATTAGTTAGAAGTCAACATGGCTATTTTGATATGTCACCTATTGTCTTAATATTAATAATTGGGTGTTTAATGATCATTATTCAGACAATAGCTAATCATTTAGGCTTTTATGTTTAATATATTTAATATTTTGCTTTAGGAATATTGTTACTTTCTGCTTGGGAAGCAAAAACTTTTGATACTGAGTCACGCATTAATGCCGCAGAGCTACTTGCAAGTCTTTGGGCAAATAAATCGGAAAAAGTTTGAATATCTTCATAATAAAATACAGGTGGTATAGATTTAGTTTTTGCTAGGTTTGCAATTTCTGCAACCGCAAAATCTTTAGTACCTAATGCATCAATTAATTTTAAATTTAAGGCTTGTGGTCCTAATACAACACGTCCATCAGCCATATATTTCATTGTAGCATCTGATGTTTTTCTTTCCGCTTTAACATCTTCGACAAATTGTAGTCGTGTTTCTTCTATTAACTCTTGTAAATATAGTTTGTCTTTTTCATTAAAAGGGCGTGTCGGGGAGCCAGCATCCTTTAATGCTCCTGTTTTAATAACAATAGGATTTATTTTGAGAAATTGAAGTAATTTATCTGCTTCAAAGCCATTCATGATGACACCAATACTTCCAATAATGCTACCACGGTTCGCAATTATTTTAGTCGATGGAGAACTTGAATAATAAGCACCGCTGGCTGCTACATCGCGAACATAAGTAACAACAGGTTTAATTTGTTTTATTTTTTTTATCGTGTCATAAATTTCTTGACTGGGAACCACTGAACCACCAGGGCTATTGACATCAAATAATATGCCAACAACATGTTTATCTTCTTTAGCGGCTTCAAGTTTTTCAATAACAATAGCTGAAGATTCTGAACTTATTTCACCAGTTAAATTAATTCCTGCAATGTAATTAGAATTGGTATGAGGTTTGGTAAAACCGCCAAGACCATTCGTTTTGCTACTTGATAACGCTGGATTCAATGATGTAGAAAAAGTTTTTATTCCTGATGATAAACTAGAAATAGTAATAAATATTATTGTTACAAATAATACAAATAAGATGACTGATAAAACACCAATTGTAGCAAAAAATGTTTTTAATTTATTCATAAAATAATTTGATTTTTGTGGTTTTGAATTTAATTCATCAATTTGATTATTCATAAAATCCTTTCAAATGAATTTTTTACTAGATAAAAAACAAACTCTTGAACTTTGTTAAGATACCACAAAATTCAAGAGCCTATCAAATTGTAAATAATTTAAGAAAACTAAATTATTTAATTATTTTCTTTTGTTGCTTTTGCACGTGCAAATGCTTCAGCAAAACTATTTTGCGAAGAAGCATCGTTGCTTAAAGCAGATTGAATTGTTTTATTATGAGAATCATCTAAACCACGAGTTGCTGCTTTTTGTGAAAGTTCAAAACGGCGTTCAGCAGAGTCTGTATTTAAAATAACAAATTCAACATCAGCATCGATAGCAATATTTGGATTTTCTAATTCACTTGTATGAATAAGTCCTTCTACACCAGGAGCAATTTCTACAAATGCGCCAAACTCAGCCATACGAGTGACTTTGCCTTTGCCTTTTGTGCCAGGAAGCATTTTCTTCGCTGCGACTTCATATGGGTCTTCACCTAATTGTTTGATACCAAGAGAGAAACGCATATTTTCAACGTCGATTTGTAGGACTTTTGCTTCTACTTCATCACCTTTTTTGTAAAGATCTTGTGGGTGTTTAATACGTTCTGTGTAGCTGATATCAGACACATGGATTAAACCATCGACACCTTCTTCAATACCAACAAAGATTCCAAA
>CAYSZE010000371.1:0-5964 GCA_964435255.1 uncultured Oligoflexia bacterium | reverse complement strand
AATATGATTCTTAGTCTTTGGGAGGTTGGTGATCATGAAATTGATTATTACTATATGGATGAAAACTGTTCTTTTATTATGTTGGCATTATTAGATACAGCTAATCCGAATTATAATTTTACAGATCAATTTTTGTTATGGGTTAATCCAGCTGATACTATACGAGCGGTGTTATCTCACTCTGGAATTTTAAAAAAATTAACTTTTCGACCTTCCGCTGAAAAACGTTTTTTATTTCGTTATCAGTTATTAAATTCTTATGAAAAAAATAAATTTGAAAATATTTTAAATTTTAAACTTTCTCCCTCGTTACTTGTTACAAACGAAACAAAACAAACCTCTGCTAAGGTTCTTGATGCGGTTGCTGAATATATCGATTACAAAGAAAAGCTTGCAGGAACATCGGAATCAAAAAAATATCCACTGTTTAGAAAAGAGATACTGACACAAAGAGCTAGATTAGCTGTAGCGTCAGCTGAAATGAAGTCATTACAAGTTGAGGCGGAGCGTCCTGAAAGGGGCCTTCCTGGTGGAAGGGTTGGCGTGCTTTCTAGTTACTCAAGCAGCATGAGCTGGGTACTAGATGCTGATTTTGTCCCCGTTTTGCATAGTATTGATAGCCCTTCTTTAGGGTACTCTCGTGATGCACAGATCGATTTAATGCGTACTGTCTTTCGTTATCAATTAAACAAAAATGATGTTTTTTTAAACTCCTTAACTCTTGTCGATATCATTTCTTCTCCTTCTTTTGAGGCTCCTTTATATCCTGTTTCCTGGAATTTAAAATTAGGTGTAGAGCAGGATCTTGACTGTAATGCAGAAGAATTTGATTCTAGTTGTAGAAGATATTTTTTGCAGGGCGGTGGAGGGCTTTCTTATGCGACCTCCTTCATTAAATTTTATTCTTTTCCTGAAATTGACTTTGCTTACCAAAATAGAAATGCCTTTGAAGTATCGTTAGGGTCTTTTTCTGGATTTTCTTTTAATCACTTTGATACTTTGGTAATTTCTTTTGCCTTGGAGTGGCTACGTCGTTACTCTTTTCTGCAGGATGCCTGGCGGACACATTTTAATATCGACTCGTCATTGTCTTTCATAGCTTTTTCGGATTTAGAAATGCGAATATTTTACAAAAAAAACCTCCAGAGTTTAAACTGGGAAACAGGTTTAGGAGTATATTTGCATTTTTTTTAATTTTTTGGGTGCCAAAACTTTGAAAAATTTTCATTTCTATGAGAATGATTATTTCATATACTGTAAGCGGGATCTGTAAAGATCCCTTTCCCATTGCACGTTTTGACTGGAGTCCCTTTTATGGTAAAAAGTGAACTAATCGAAATTCTTTCTTCAAAGGCGGATGTTACCTCTCCCCAAGCTGAAGAATTAATCAATATGTTTTTTGATACAATTTCTGAAGCATTAACTGAGGACGGACGTGTTGAAATCCGTGGTTTTGGAGCCTTCACTGTACGTAAATACAAGTCCTATGATGGGCGGAATCCAAAAACTGGAGATAAAATTGAAGTGCCAGAAAAAAAACTTCCCTTTTGGAAAACTGGTCTTGAATTACGTCAACGTGTGGATGGTTTAGGTTGAAAGTTGTTGATGTTAAAATCGGCAAAATAAAAATACCACTCAAAAGGCCTTTTAAAACGGCGTTGCGAACTGTTTATTTTGCTGAAGACATCATTATTAAACTTATCACGCAATCTGGATATATAGGTTTTGGCAGCGCCGCTCCTACCTTAGCTATAACGGGTGATTCACAGGAATCTATATTTCATACCCTTAAAAATGTTTTAATTCCAAAAATACTTGGACAAGAAATATCTAATCTTGAATGCATAATGGCTAAAATACACGGCTCTTTTATGCATAACACTTCAGCATTATCCGCTCTTGATATGGCTATTTATGACTTATATGCTCAGTCTTTAAATTTACCCTTGTATAAATTATTGGGTGGTTTTCGTAACCTTGCTTTTACCTCTGTAACTATTAGTGCAAATTCTCCTGATATTATGCTTGCCGATGCATTGGTTGCGCTGGAAGATGGTTTTTCTGATTTAAAATTAAAGCTTGGAATTGAACCTGCTAAAGATTTTGAACGCATAAGTGCTGTCAGAGCTGCTGTGGGTGATAAAATTAAAATAAGTGTCGATGCGAATCAGGCTTGGGGCGCAAAAGAAGCAGTGCGGCTGATTAAAAAAATGGAAAATTCAGGAATGGCAATTGAATTTGTTGAGCAACCTGTTCTTGCAAGCCGCTTTGCCGATCTTAAATTTGTTACAGACAGAGTTTTAACGCCAATATTAGCAGATGAAGCCGTCTTTACTCCTCAAGATGCATTTAAAATTTGTGCTAAAAAAGCAGCAGACATGATCAATATTAAATTGGCAAAAGCTGGTGGTATATTTCAAGCACAAAAAATATTAAATATTGCAGAGGCCGTCGGCGTAGAGTGCATCGTTGGGTGTATGTTGGAAAGTCAAATTGCAGTAACAGCGGCGGCACACTTGGCTGCAGCGAAAAAAAATATTGTCCGCTGCGATTTAGATTCCCCCGCCTTACTCGCTGAGAACCCCGTTGTTGGTGGTGCTGTGTTAGACGGAAATATTCTGTCTTTAAACGAGAGTGCTGGTTTAGGAATTAAAGATGTCTTAGACGTTCAGTATTTTTAATTTTACTCTTTATCATTAAAAATAAAATGAAAAAATACCTTTAGCATTCATTGGTGACACCATACGGTTATATCCTGCATAGGGATATTCAAATTCAGCACTAAGTTCTGCTGGAATTAAATAAGGAAGCCCACTTATTTTTGAACCTACGACAACAGAATAATATTGTTCATAACCATGATCAGGGTGCATGGAAGATTCACCTAAATAAAATTGATCGCCAAAAGTATAAATAGGTTGACCATTTAAATAAGCTTTTGCTGCAATATTATATTTGGCTTGCGTATATAAACCTAACCATTTTAAATCGGAAGCTACGTTACCTACGCCCCATGAAGCTTGCAAAAAGCCGATATGATGCAAACCTTTGCGCCAAAATTCTAAGGTATTGCTTTGACCATCAGCACCTGTAGTTGTCGTTGGATCGGCAGTATTAAAAGAAGTGTTGTCGAGCATACTTGTTCTACTTAAGTTAACTTTATTTATGGAATATTCTGCTTGGTGCTGCCAACTTAAGATCACGCCAGGAATAACAACATAATCCAAATTTAAACGGCCAATGGCATCGTATGTGCCACCACCTGTAATTAAAGTGCCATCACCGCCAGTGGAACGCATTGCAGACACAAGATTAAATTTGCCAGTGGGGATTCTTAAACCACCGCCGATAGAAAAATACAGTGGCACATGTCTTATGGGGGATTCTTCTGAAATCACACTCCATAAAACACCAACTTGAATATCTCCTAAACCAGAAGCACCATTAGTTGGTTGCGAAGCTGTCAAAAGAATATTGCGGATTTGTTCTTTGAGAGGGCTGCCAGAATTAAAAGTGAACGTTTCACCTGTAGGCAGGGGAATAGTTAAGGTAAATGAATTATTTAATGAACCACCACTATTTATATAACTTGCGCAAGAATCTGTTGTGACATTTGCACCACAAAGTGCGCCATTGCTTGATTGAGAAAGCTTAGCAGCTAAATCATTTAAAACATGATTGTAATATTTAGCATACAATTCAGAATTTGCAGCTACGGTGTTGCCATTCATTCCTAATTGATACGAAGCAGTAAAAGGGAAACCAACGGCTACTGAGACAGAGTTTGTCAGCCCGTATTGAATGGCCATACCTGTTATCCAGCGTTTTGCTGTAATGCCGTTATCTACCTTTTTGCCACTACTGCTAAAACCTTGATTGCCAAAACTGTAAGCCACAGGCAGATCTATTTTAAAAATGCCTTCTGGTAAGGTTTTCCCAGTTTGCAAAATAGCGTATTTAGGTGGCGTTCTGCCTTTTTCTCCTAAGCCCCCCGCCACATCAGCTGTGGGATCAATTTGGTGTAAATTATTTTTTTTATCAACTGTTTCAGAATTTTGAGCCTGCTGCGCGCTATTGAAATGTGAATTATCTTGGCTAAAAATTTCATTTTGAAACGAAAATAAACTTCCCAATAGAGCAATAAGTGAAGAATGTGATTTAATTTTATTATTAAGGTATTTCTTTATATTTTTACTTGAAAAGCGAAGCATATATGTCCCTCTAAATGCTTTTAAATAGGAAATAAAAAAACGAATTAAAAAAAAGCCAACCATAAAATTTAGAGAGAGAGGTTAGGTAAATACAAGATTTAATTAGCACCTAAATATTTCTTTTGCAACTCAAACAAATTTTAATTGATACTTGCCAAATTTTTAAGAAAAGGATACTTACAATAATAAGCCAACTATTTAATTATCTTAGAGAGAGAAGAAGGTTGGAATGGAGTATTTTAGAGGAACTCCGTAAAAGAAAAATATAATTTTTATTAAGTATTACAGTACTTGTAGTACTCTATTGCCTAATTAAAAGAGGGAATTGATATGCGCCGTATTGTTTATTCAGTCTCAAGTTTTCTTTCTTGCCTTGCCATTGTTGGTTGTAATTTTAAAGGCAATACGGATATGCAAAGACAAAGTAATATAAATTGTCAAAAATGGGATGCCTTTGCGACAAAAGTGGGGATTCAAACTTGCGACGAAGCATATGATACGACTCGGCCTAAAGCTGAATTAGTTAGTTATTTGTCAAAAGTTCCTGATCATTATAAACCTAGTGGTAGCAATTATCTTAATGTTGAAAAAAATGTCAGTCAATATGTTGCACAAATGTTCGATAAAGTAAAAGCAACAGAAATTGTTAGTATTGAAAAACTTGCAACAGTATTAAAACAAGCTAATTATGCCCAGCAATTTACAGAAAATAAATCAAAGACATTTATTGCAATTCCTTATTTTGAGCGCGATAAAAAAGATCAACCAGCATCTTATAAAGACCTTAGTGAAATAAAGACAAGTAGTGCCATAAATAGTAATTCTGAATTTGCAATTTTTAAAACAGTTGAAGGTTTTGTTAACTCGCAAAAAGCAGAAGGAACTGTTTATGTGCTCAAATATAAATTAATCGGTTCCGATCAAATATACTCTGCGCTTATGACAATTCCTAAGGATATTAAAAATATAAATGATTTGCCGTTAATGGTGTATGCACATGGTGGTGATGCGGGGCTTTCTTTTCGCAATATGGCAACTATATTACAAGACAATTTAGGAAAAGCAGTTGTGATTGCTCCAACTTATCCAGGAGAACCTATTTGTTCTGTCACAACTTTGGGTGGTACGGAAAAAATGCAATTCCAACGCAAGTGCGTTGATGAAAATGGCAATATTATTTCTCCAGCTTTAGCTGCTGAAGGCCAAAAATCACCAATAGATAATGATGTTGTAGCACTACTTGGTCTACACAATGCGGTCGTAAATTTAGTGTTAAACCCTAAATTTATTAAGCAAGATAAAACAGATGAAACTAAAAATGTCAGCAATATTTTAAAACAAAATTTAGCTTTTTATGTACCTCCAGCGGTTAATCCATTTGCAGCAAAATTATTTGGTCCTAAAACGATTGGTATTTCTGATAGCCGTGGTGGAGCGACTTTAATGGCTGCTATTGGGCGCAGTGGGATATATTTAAAAAATATGCTAAGTACTGGTCTAACAAATATTAATTTAAGTGATATTAATTTACCGCCGTTATTTAGTGCCTCTGCACATTATTATTCACCTTCGTCATTATTAGTAGGACCTTTTCGGGTCATTACGCAATATATGATTGCTGGTGATATTCGGGAGACGAGCGTTTATAACCAATTGCCCATGATACCCGATATGAAAAATAATGCTTATTTTACAAAATCTCGTATGCCGTCTTCTGCTTGATAAAAAAAATAATTTTAACTTTATCAGCAAA
>CAYSZE010000370.1:0-15100 GCA_964435255.1 uncultured Oligoflexia bacterium | reverse complement strand
TGGATATAAAATATTTTCTAATGCTGGTAGTTTTTGCGATTTCATTTCCCATACTGATTTTTCACTACTTGCTACTGTAATAGCTGAACTATTTTTAATACCAATCGCTTCAGCTAAAGTAATTAGTGCCACTTTATATGTCGTTTGCGCTTGTAATACACTTGTTTTAGAGTTTTCAAAATCGAGTTTAAATTTTAGTAAATCGGCGTTAGTCAACCGCCCCGCATTAAATTGGGCATTACCATCGTTTAATTGTTTTTCAGAAACTTCCATTGCTGACTTTGCTGCTTTCAAAAGCTGATCAGCTTTTTGTAAATTTATAAATGCTTGTGCACCATAAAAGCGAGCATCGATGCGGCTCTGATTTCTGTTTTGCAAAGCAGCCCTAGTTAAGGCAGAAGCCTGCTGCAAAGAATAAAACATGGGCACAAGACCAATTATGGGCTGTGTCACAGTTATTGTGCCAGTAGAAGAAGTGGTATCAGGATAACCATATGCCATAGCAGTAGAATTGCCCACTAAAGGATTTACGGAGTCACTATTTTGCATATAATTAGCGCTAATTGATACTGTCGGAAGCATGCCACGCAAAACACTATCTTCTTTAGATTCTGTCACATAAAATTCTTGTTGTGCCATTTTTGCTGAAAAGGAATAAACTTCTGCCATATTCATAGCAGCTTCTAATGTTAGTACAGGCTGATTAGCCTCACTCGTATTTTTTTGAAATTGGACTGTAGTGTTTTTAGTTGCTGGCTGTTGTGTATTATCTTGTGCAAAAACATATGATATAATCGTTCCATTTATTCCTAAAATGGAAACAAGAGCAGTCGAAGAAAATTTTGCATATTTTAATTTATATTTTTTCATTAGCACCTTCCAAATTCTAGTAATGTTCACTTTTAACTTAATCGTAATATAATTTCAAGTTTCATAAAAATAAACAAAAAATCTTTAAAATTACTTAAATAATTTTTCCATTATTGACGTTAACTTAAAAAATTTAAAAAGGCTACCAACAAAATAAGTCTTACTTATAAAAATATTCTCTAATTACTCTATTTGCACATTACTTTATTTATTTAAAATTCATAAACAGTTATTGTACTTCAGGAATTTTATTTGCATTTTGCATGGTTTCATCTTGGGATTTCACAGTCTTTTGTAGAGCTTCATAACTTCTATGCGCTACGATCATATTTGTAAGGTTACGCATTGGATTTACATTACTACCTTCTAAATAACCTTGAGTCACTTCACCTTCAGGCTTTTTTGCATTTTCTGGTGGACCATTATGAATCCACAAACTTTCACCGAGCCTCTCTAAGAGTGTAGTATCTTTAAAAGCAATAATTTTTAATTTATCAACAAACTTTTTTCCTACATAAATTTCTCCCGAAGGCAAAATACTTACTTCTTTTCCATTTAATCCTGTAATTGCTCCATTTTCACCTTGAATAACAGCTCCATTTTTAGAAATTAATATGCCATCATTACTCACACTAAATCCACCATCACGAGTAAGTCTTTCACCAAATGGTGTCATAACTTCAAAAAAACCATCACCTTGAATAGCTACATCCATCGGATTACCTGTTTTAATCATGGGGCCTTGAGAATGTGCTGTTTTAATTTCGCTTAGAGTCACATATGCCATTTCATTTCCTTTTAGTGGCCATAACTCTTGCATATTTATTTTAAAAGGCGCTGGCGGATGGGGGGTCGCATAACTTGGCCACGGATTTGCTTCTTGGGCTTGAAAACTAATTTCATCTTCTTTAAAAGCTGTAGTATTTGTATTTGCTAGATTATTCGAAATTATTTCCATAAGTCGTTCTTGCAACACACCACCAGATAACGGCGAATAGACATTTTTAAGCATACATATTTTCCTATCACAAATTCTTATTTACACTATATTTTACCTTATAAATAAGATTTCAACGCTGAAAAATTGTAGCAAAAGTAAAAAAAATATTAGAAATTTTTTGCCGCATTTATTATATAAATTTATCAGGAAATGTTTCTATCATTTTTTCTAGATTATAAGGTTCTTTTTTTATTGCACCATCAAAAGAATCTAATTCACCATTTAAAAAAATACCATTAGTAGAAACAAAAATTGGTGTTAAAACAGAAATTTTTCTAATACTTTCAACAAAATTTAATTGATTAATATCTTTACAAATATTGTCAAAGTAATAATCTACGATAATACACTTTATTTTTGGATGAAAACATGGATTATCTGTTAAAAATTGCAGTACTAAATTTGGCTCAGAAAAACTGAGTACTTTTGCATCTTGCACAGACATTTCCCAAAATTTATGATATATTTCTTCATCATCAATAAATAACATAATACTTTCGTTTAGTTTTTCATTAATATTAATATTATCATTCTTATCCATAACTTCTTCCAGGGCTGTATTATTATCATTACCATCTTTCGTTTGCAAAAGCAGTGATTTTTCAACATAATCAGGATTAATTAAAGAATACAAAAACTTTAGAAATTGAAATCTTGTCATTGGTTTTGCTATAAAAAAATCGGACTTTACTGAAATAGATTTCTCTAAATCACATTTAAAAAAACGATTTGTATGGATACAAATTTTTGCTAAAAAACCATTTGCACGCATTTCAGATACAAAGTCAAAACCATTCAAATGTTCCAACCCTAAATCAATATCACAAATAATATACTCTGGATTTAATGCAAAAACTGCATTTTTAGCTTGTTCATAGTTATTATAGGAATAAAACTCAAAAAATGCTCTTAAATTATTATCAGATATTAAAGTGAAAAAGTTTTTTACATAAACTTCATCATCTTCTAATATTAAAATCTTGTATTTATCCTGCAATTTAGTTTGCTTAAGACTTTCAAGCAAACTTTTTTCAATTAAATCTGATTTTTTTTCATACTCAATTAATGAAATATTATAATGAGAATCAAAATTGTTTTCAAAAAATGCGGCGTTAGCAGGAAATAAAACTTCATTCATTGCATCTTTAATGAGATTTTTTGCATGTGGTAGTTTTATATTAAACTTAACACCTTCTTCTTTAGATGAATTAAAAAATATATTACCCCCATGCTGCATAACAATTTCTTTAGCAATTCCTAAACCAATACCCGTCCCACGTTTTTTTCCTTTTGTAAAAAAAAGATCGAAAACCTTTTCTTTATATTCTTCTTCAATATAAGAATTAGAATTTGCAATACAAACTTCAAAATATAATTTGTCGTTTTCAAAGTATTCTTTGGTAGAAAACTGTATAACACCTTTACCATTCATAGCTTCAATTGCATTTGTAATGATATTTGAAAAAACTCTTTCCATTTTTTGAATATCAACACTTACAAAATACTTATGCTGAAAGTTATATTTTAATAAAATACTAGTTTTAGATTGCACTTCAAAACAACTTTTAATGACTGAAAAAATTAATTTGTAAAAGCTTATTTCTACAATATTAGGTTGGCCTTCTGTTCTAAAATGTAATAAGTCAGAAAGCATATTTTCAACCCGCAAAATATCTTTTTCAATTGCTCTTCCAGTATCTTTAACGTACTGCCTTATTTCTTCATAACTTGATAATCTTAGCATCACATGCAATGCATTTTTTATATGAGCAAATGGATGTCTTAAATCGTGAGCGAGCATTTGTATTGTAGTAGATATAGCACGCATCATATGCATTTGTTTTAATTGTTCTTGTGCTTTATTTAACTCAATATAAACTCTGTTAAAATTTTTATAAATTAAATCCAATTCTAGGTAATTAACAAATTTATCATATTCTTCTTTGCTTGCAGTTATTCCTTTTAAATTCTCAGATAATTTCATTATAGGCACAAACATTTCTTCATAATTTTTTTTACTTTGTCTTTTAACATAAAGATAAGTCAATATTGGAAATAAAATTATTAAAAAAAGAATAATAAAATTTATAATGTAATTAATTTTTTGTATAAATGTTATAAATATTGCATTTTCAATATCTTTTCCTTGCATCGGTAAAGTTGTTAAAAAATACAATTCACCTTTATAGATAATGAAAGAATACATTGAGTTAAAAGATGTTTTTTTACTTAAGGGTATATTCTCACCATTAAATAAAATAATTTTTTCATCAACTTCATCATGAATATAGATAGAAGAAAAATATAAACTTTTTTCTATAGAAGAAAGCATTTTTTTTACAAATAGAATATCACCAATAATCAATGCAGATGAAATTTCTGGAATGTAACCTTTTACAAGCTTTTGTGTTCTACCAAAATAGACATCATATGCATATAAAGAAAGAATGATATGAATGATACAAAATGAAACAATAGAAAACAACAAACCATTTCTTGCTGAACGTTTTAATATTTCATCTGAAATCGGTCTCAAATTCAATTTATAATCCTAAAATAATTAAAGTTACTATTTTACCTCAATATTTTGTAAATAAAGAGTTATACCCCCAAATTGTCTTCCAATAGTTTTTATTTTATCTTTCTTATAGTACACAATGTTTGGAATTTCAAACAATGGTATTAAAATCCTTTGTTCATAAAAATATCTGGAAATATTTTTTAACCTTTCATTTAAAATATCTCTACTTGGTGCTTCTTTTGTTTCTTCAAGTAATGTTTCAATTAATTCATCCTTTAAAAAAGAATGTTTTGAAGGACTCCCTCTTCTATATTTAGTAAAAGTTAAAATGGGATCAAAATAATCACCTTCCGTTGAATGAATATAGAACGGAGAATTCTTAAATTCAATAGAAAAAGGATCCCAAACATTTTTAATGTTTTCTTGGAACGAAATATTTAAACCTATTGTTTCTAATTGATTTCTTAAAGTATTTTTATATTGATTTCCCAAATATGAAGAATCTTCTGAAAACGGGATTTTATAAACACTTTTTTTATTTTTTATTAACAGACTTATTATTTTTTTAGCTTCTATTATATTTTGACTTTCTTTAATATTTATTCTACCTAAACTAGATGACAATAGAAGTTCATATAGTGGTACAGTTGGAACTAATGTATCTTTTACTATTTCCTCTCTACTAATTGCTAATGCAATAGCTCGTCTAAATTCTTTTAAATTTCCAAGCTCTGAATTATAATTAAACTCAATAATTCTGCGATACATAGGAACTAAAAGTCTTTCCTTTGTGTATTTAGTCTGTCGAGCGGCAACATAATCTTTATTTGTAATATCTGGTTCCATTTTCCTTTCTTGGAGAAAGATAATTTCATCGGCAGCATTTGGATAGTCTATTTTATTATGCAAACTTAATATTACTGATTTTTCCTTTTTATTAAAGGCTGCAACTTTATAGGCCCCAAGCCCAATTGGCCATTTTTTCCAAGTTATGTAATCTTCATCCAATTCTTCCATAGGAACTAATGAAAACGAAAAATGCGTCAATGTATAAAGAAATGAAGGATTTGCCTTAGCAGGAATAAGAGCTATTGTTTTTTCATCTAAAACTTTTACGCCCTCTACTAACCCAGACACAAACTTCTCACCTTTTTTAATTTTATCTGTTCCACGAATATTTAATTGAAAAGTATTACCTATATTAGGAGAGACTACGAAAAAATATCTTAATATACTAAATTCTAAATCTTTAGCAGTAACAAGTCTATTATTATGAAAGAATAAATTTTCTTTTAATTTTAATTTATAATAATTATTTTTATAGTCCCAGCGAAATGATTCTAAAATGTCAGACCTTAATTCAGCATTATGGTCAACATAAAAAAGCAAATCTAATACAGCTGGATAAAAACTTCCGCTACAAACAAGATCAGAATTTTCGTCCCACGGTTTCTCTGCTCGATTTGCACAATAATAGATAAGTTTTTTTTTGTCACTTTGCTTTTCAACAGCATAACAATTGAAAATTATAAAACATAAAAAAAATCCTATAAGACGCATAGTTTTGCCTAAACAAAAGATCTCTAATACTAAATAGTAAATTAGAACAATTCACTATTCATTTGGTTCGGATAAATTTGTTTTATAAAAGGTCTGTTGTCAAATTTCTGCTTAATATTATGATTGCAAAGAAGTTATCAAGAATAAATAATATTTTTATCTGTTACTTTAAATGTTAAAACAAATACTAATATAGCTAATATTGCTATAGTTAATACAAAAATACCTATTGGTAATAGCGTACCATTTTCTATAAATCCAATAACAGCAGTTGCAATTCCTGCTGCAGCCAACTGTAATGAACCTAGTGTTCCTGTTACCATACCTGCATGATGCGGAAATAAGGCGATAGCATTTGCAGAAGAAAAAGGCATTAATAAGCCGTTACCTATAGTAATAATAAAAACTGGTATCATTAACGCAAGAATATGTTCCCAGTGACAAAAAAACATCATAATTAATAATAAACCGCCGAGAAAATTTAAGCACAGCCCCATAAAAATAATTTGGAGACTTGTTTTTTTAATTGATAATCGTCTTCCTAATAATGATGCAAACATATAGGGAAAAGACGCAGCACAAAAAGCATAGCCAACAGTGGTTGGTGAATAGCCAAATTCTTTTAATAAAAAAGGACTTGCAGCTAAAAAGGCAAAATAAGAAGCATTTGAAACCTTCATAAAAAAAGCAAAAGCTATAAACTTTTGGTCGGTAACAATTTTAATTAACGCTTTGAGATCAAATGCAGTTACTTTTCTCTGCATTGTTGTTTGATTAGGTGCTGTTGGGATAAATGGCAAAATAATTAACAGCAATATGAAAACACCATATCCTGCTAAAATTAAAAAATTTGTCTGCCAATTATAGCTTGTTTCGATATGCCCCCCCACCACTGGCGCAATAGCTGGCGAAAAAGCAACCATAGGAATTGTTATTGATAAAATTTTTGCTAAGTCTTTAGCACTAAATAAATCAGCTACCATTGCTTGCCCTATGGTCATGCCAGCGCACGCACCAATAGCCTGAAAAATTCTACAAATAATAAGCTGATAAATAGATGTAGAAAAATAACAACCTAATGAGGAAAATATAAAAATAAGCATAAAAAATGCAAGAACTTTTTTCCTACCAAATTTATCCGATAATGAACCACTAAAAACTTGAAATATTGCCATAGTTATTAAAAAAGAAGTCATTGTATATTGCGCCCATTTCGGCTCAATATGAAAATGATGTGCGATAGCTGGCAACGAAGGCAAATATATATCAGATGCAACAAAACCTATTGCACATATAATAATAATACTAAATATAAACAAAAAATATCGAGATTTACTTAACTCAATTAAATTTTGTGATTGCACGGTACTGTTATTTTTATTTGTTGATATTTCCATTGTAAATCCATTCAATAAATGTGTTTATTGCACCTTATAGTCAATAAATATAAAATGACCAGATTTAGTCAATTTTTCACATTTTAGTTTCTTTAGAAGAAGGTGCGAAGAAGAAACTAAGGAAGGTAAATCAGATTTACCAAGTAACAATGGACTCAAAGTTAATTTTAAATAATTTACTAAATTTTGTTCCCAAAAAGCAGCATTTAATTTACCACCACCTAATAAAGCAAACTTAGATTTTTTCTGTGAAATTAAGTAATGAATTAATCCCGAAATATTTCCAATATAGAAATTAATATTTTCATGCCTTAACTTTATTTCACATATTTCAAATTTAGGCTCTATGTCAATTCTAAAATCGGTAACTTGAAATAATGCCTTTGGAATATTTTTCTGTGCCCAAAAAGGATGAGAAAAAGAAACAGTTCCTGATTTCGTAAAAACTATCCATTCAGGTTCTTGTAAATTCTTTTTTAAATGACTAATACGAAAAGCACCTGTCTCTACTTCAATACTTTTTGCACTAACAAAAACACAATCACATTTAGCAACTTCTGTTTTTAAGCGCAAAAAGTCTGCGGGACAAACCATACCATTTTTGTTGCGCTCTGTCGTCGATTCCTCTGCATGACTTGCTATTTTTCCATCGACTGAAACAGCCATTATATTTGTAATTTTGAACTGTTTACGCAACAATTTAAGCATGTATTAAGCCTTAAGCTCAGGCCATAAAATTTTTGCCCCTAATTCTTGCGCTCGTATAGCGATGGGGTCATCTTCCATAGCAGTTAAAATTTCGACACCATCACCAACTATAGCAATAGTATGCTCAAATTGTGCTGAAGATTTGCCATCAATTGTTTTTGCTGTCCAACCATCTTTCATCATTTTCATGCGCCAGTCACCCGCATTGATCATAGGCTCAATGGTAAAAATCATGCCACGCACAATTTTTAAACCTGTTCCTGAACGTCCATAATGAGGAACTTGTAGATCAGGTTCATGAAAAACTTTACCAATACCATGGCCAACAAAGTCTCTTACGACACTACAACCTTCATTTTCTGCATAATTTTGAATTGCCCAACCAATATCCCCAAGACGATTGCCATGCTTAGCAGCAACGATCCCTCTAGCTAAACTTTCTTCGGCAACAGCTGTTACTTTTTTATTTTCTTCTGTTATATGCTCACCTACTAAAAAAGTTTTAGAACAATCGCCAAAATATCCATCTAACGTAACAGTGACATCAATATTGATAATATCACCTTCCTTTAAAATTTCTTTTTCACTAGGAATACCATGACAAATAACATCGTTAATACTGGTACAAACTGATTTTGGATATCCTTTATAATTTAAGGGGCTAGGATAGGCTCCATGCGCAATAATAAAATGGTGTACCGCCTGATTAATAGCTTCAGTACTGATACCTGGCTTGATAAGCTCGCCCGCATGTTTTAATGTTTGGGCAGCAAGTCTTCCCGCAGCTCGCATTTTTAGAATATCTTCTTGAGATTTTAACTTAGGCACGGAATCAATTCTCCAAATCTTTAATGGGCTAAGGTGTTTAAAACATTCAGCACAGAATTTAAATCAGAAGTCACAAGACAATTTGCAGTCTCAATTGTTTTCTTTGCAAGACCTTGTAAAACTTTTCCAGGCCCTACTTCTATCCATAACGATTCAGGATATTTCTTGTTTATTTGATTTAAAGTTTGTGTCCAAAGGACAGCATGTGCAATTTGTTTAACCAAAATGTCTTTTGAATAAGTATTCTGACTATGAAATTCTGCATCGACATTGGCAACAATATGACCTGGAAAAGCATTTAAAGATATTGCCTGTAAAAAGTTTTGCATTTCATCAGCAGCTGGTTGCATAAGTGATGAATGGAACGGAGCACTTACGGGTAGTGCTTTCGCTTTGCCAAGTTTTTTTTCAGCAATTAATTCACAAGCTTTTTCTACTGCTTGTTTATGACCACTAAGCACCATTTGTCCAGGTGAATTGAAATTGACAACTTCAACAGTTGCTTGCGCTTGCGAAATATCTTTACAGAGTTGTTCGACTTCCTGACCATGACTCCCTAAATAAGCAGCCATTGCTCCTACGCCCACAGGAACTGCTCTTTGCATAGCTTGGCCTCTAAAATGCACTGCCTTTAAAGCATCAGAAAATTTTAAGGCACCTAAACACACGAGTGCTGAATATTCACCTAAACTATGTCCAGCTACCACATTTGCAGCAGCATGGCTTCTTGCACTTAACGCTTTAAAAATAGCTGTACTCACTGTTAAAATAGCAGGTTGTGTAAACTCGGTTAAATTTAATTTCCCTTCAGGATCTTCAAAACATAGCTTTTCAATACTAAAACCTAAGGTATCGGAAGCCTCTTGAAAAACATATTTAACTTCTTGAAATTCTTGATATATTTCCTTAGCCATTCCAACAGTTTGACTCCCTTGCCCCGGGAACATGAATACTTTTTCCATGACAATTTCTCTCTTATGTAAGTACAAGTCTTATATAGCACAACTCGGAATAGCAGACTCTTGGCTTTGTCTCTCATAATAAAACAGCTTGCTATAATAAACCTAATCTTTTTTTGGTTTCTATGTTTTACATTGACCAGATCCACATTTGAGAGTTATAAAGGCTCGTTTATGGTTGATTTTTTGTGGAAAGGTTACAACATGTTTGACTTAGTCACCCAAGGATTTAAAGATGCAAGTCTCAAGTTAAAAGGACAAGCACGGCTCACCGACGAAAACATAGCTCCAGCACTCGATGCGGTCAAAAGATCACTTCTAGATGCAGATGTTGACCTAAAAGTTACAAAAGAATTTATTGAGAATATCCGCCAAAAAGCAATGAATGAAGTAGTTACTTTAAAGTCGAGTTCAGGACAAAAAGTTTCAGCAGGCGATCATTTTATTAAAACCTGTCATGATGAACTTGTTGAATTTCTCGGCGGAAATCAAACCGAAATTATTAAAAACACTAAAGGCCCGACTGTTATTTTATTAGTAGGTTTACAAGGTGCTGGAAAAACAACTCATGCTGCTAAATTAGCAAAACTTCTTGCAGAAAAGCACAAAATGCGCCCATTGCTAGTTGCAGCCGATGTCTACCGCCCAGCGGCACGTGATCAATTAAAAATTCTAGGCGAAAAAATAAATGTTCCAGTTTTTACTTTAGATTCCAATAATGCTGTTGAAATAGCACAAAAAGGTATCGAACATGCACGAACGGAGTGGCTTGACTTAGTTATTGTCGACACAGCAGGGCGACTTGCAATAGATAATAATTTAATGACAGAATTAGAGTCAATTAAAGCAGCAATAAATCCACAAAATATTCTTTTAGTGATCGATTCCATGATTGGCCAAGACGCGGTTAGAACCGCAGCGGCATTTGACATGCGCCTCCAACTTTCGGGTGTTATTTTAACTAAACTTGACGGTGATACACGAGGTGGTGCTGCTTTATCTGTTAAAAAAGTCACTGGGAAAAATATTTTATTTGTTGGTATGGGAGAAACCCTAGACAAACTTGAAGAATTCCGTCCTGAAGGCATGGCTGGAAGAATTTTAGGTATGGGTGATGTCGTTGGCTTAATGGACGACTTTACTAAAGCTATAGACATGGATAAAGCAGAAAAAAGTGCAAATCGTTTAATGGAAGGTCATTTTGACTTTAATGATTTTCTTGAAATGATTGGTACGATTGGCAAAATGGGACCAATTAAAGATGTGCTTGCTAAAACACCTATGGCATCTCAAATAGCAGAAAAAGATTTAGATAAAGTCAACGACCGTGACATAGTCCGCAAAGGTGCGATTGTCCAATCAATGACCACTAAAGAAAGAGAAAACCCCGATCTTCTTATTATTCAAAAATCGTCTTCTGCGCGGAGTCGTATTGCAAGAATAGCAAAAGGCTCAGCACATTCTGAAAAAGATGTTAAAGATTTAATCGATCAGTTTATGCAAATGCGCCAAATGATGCAAATGTTCAGTGGCTTTGGATTAGGTGGCGGTGGTATGCTTTCAAAAATTCCTGGGCTTGGCCAACTCAATCAAATGGCAAAAATGGCAAAAATGGCAAAAATGATGGGCGGAGGCGGCTTAGGCGGTATGGCAAATGCTGCTGGCGGCATGGGCGGACTTGGTAGCATGTTTGGCGGTGGGATGCCCCAAATGTCACAAGGTGGCGGAATGAGCGCAGCCGATCTCGCTGAACTCAATCGTATGAAAAAAAGAAAAAAAGAAGAAAAATTAAAAAAACAAAAGAAACGTTAATTGCAGTTTATAAGATAGGAAAGCAATCATGTTTGGATTTAAAAATACATTTTTATTAAGTTCCTCATCACCAAGCGGACCAGAAACTTTATTTGCTAAATATATGCCAAAACCACAAGTGACATATCCGAATGTCGGTGAAAAAAATGAGTCTTATTTAAAAAAAGTCTATATTCAAACATGGGGCTGCCAAATGAACGTAGCCGATTCAGAAAGAATGCTTGGTTTACTTGGTAGATTAAATTATCGTCCCACTGAAATAGTTGAAGAAGCTGATTTTATATTATTAAATACTTGTCATATACGTGAAAAAGCCAGACATAAAGTTGTCAGTCGATTGGGAGAACTTAGACCACTAAAAGAGGCTAACTCTAATCTCATTATTGCAGTTTCTGGTTGTGTAGCACAAGCTGAATCACAAGCTCTTGCCAAAGAAGTTCCTTTTATCGACATGATTTTTGGTCCTGATCAAATCGAAGATTTACCTGAATTATTAGAGAAAGTCATAGAAAAATCTGAACTTGAAAAGCGAGAAAAAGAAGCTTTCAACAATAAAAAAGAGTCGCCATTTATCTTAACAAAATTTGATAATAAAGAAGAGGGTTACTCAATACCAATAGATGTCGTACCACCATATTACGATGAAAATAAAAATGAAGTCACTCGATACGTTAATATTATTAAAGGATGTAACAATTTTTGTACATTTTGTGTGGTACCTTACACTAGAGGCCGTGAAAAAAGCCGCCCTGAAGTAGAAATTATTGATGAAATTAATTTCTTAGTAAACAAAGGTGTGAAGGAAATTATTTTACTAGGACAAAATGTCAACTCTTACGGACTCGATCTCATTGGCGCACAAGACATTCATTCGTCGAACGGCAAACTACCTTTTGCAGATTTATTGTATACAGTAAGTTCCCTACCAGGGGTTGAAAGAATTCGGTTTACGACATCAAATCCGCACGATTTTACCCCAAAATTGGCAAAAGCTTTTGCTGATCTTCCTAAAGTTACAAATTCGTTTCATCTTGCTGTTCAATCAGGGAGCGATCGCATATTAGACCGTATGAACCGCCAATATACTCGTGCTGAATATTTTGAACGCGTAAAATGGATTCGTGATGTTCGTCCCGAAATTGCATTTAGCACAGATATTATAGTCGGTTTTCCTGGTGAAACGGAACAAGATTTTGAAGACACAATAAGCCTTGTACAAGAAATGCAATATGCGTTTATTTATGCCTTTAAATATTCTATTAGAAAAGGAACACCAGCAACACGATTTAAAGAGCAAGTTCCTGAAGATATAAAAGATAAACGTCTACAAAAACTGTTAGATATTCAACGCAAAGAAACAGAAAGACAAAACCAAGCTGAAGTTGATAAAATTAGAGAAGTTCTAGTACTTTATAAAAATAGGAAAGAAGAACACAGTTGGTATGGCAGAACTTATGAGGGGCGCTTGGTAAAAATCCATTCCCCACGAAATATTGTTGGCAAGCTAGTGCCTGTAAAAATAACGAACGCAAATATCACAGCTTTAGAAGGTCACCTAGTCTAAGTCAACTGTATTTTATACTTTATCAAAAAAACACCCTTGTATTAAAAATCAAAACAAATATAATTTTTAAAATTTTAATATAAAGGTGTTTTTAATGTTTAGAAATACAAAAAAATTTTATTTATTTAACAAATTATATTTTATATTAACTGTTATTACATTCATATTCACTAGCTGTGGAAAAACACAAGAAAATTATGACAAAATCTCATTACAAAATAAACAAAATGAAGAACCTTTATCAAATTATGATATTCCATTATATGATCCAACAATTTACAAAACAAATGCCGAAGAAAACATTAAAGATTCACAAGAAAGAGAAGCTATAACATATAAAAGTACATTAATAAAAAACAAAAAAATAAATTACAAAGTTACAACAGGACATTTAACTACAATTGACATAAAAAATTCAGAACCTAACGCAAAAATATTTTATATTTCATATACAGAGGAAAACATTCCTGCAGAAAAAAAACCTGTCACTTTTCTGTATAATGGAGGCCCTGGTTCAGCAGCTGTCTGGATCATGTTAGGTTCTTTTGCACCAAAACGCATTAAAACCTCTATGCCTGATTATACTCCTCCCGCTCCTTATACTTTAGAAGACAATCCAGAAAGCTTACTTGATAAAACTGATTTGGTTTTTATAAATCCAGTCGGCACAGGATATTCATCGGCTATAGCACCATATGTTAACAAAGACTTTTGGGGGGTTGATAAAGATGCAAATTCTATTTGTGATTTTATAATCCGTTACATTTCTAAATTTGAAAGATGGAATTCACCAAAATATTTAATGGGCGAATCATACGGCACTATAAGAAGTGCAATAACTGGTTACTTTTTACATAAAAGAGGAATTGATTTAAATGGGATAACGTTAATATCTTCTGTTCTTGATTTTAGCAAATGGGGGAACCAAGAAGGTCTATTTCCCACTCTTGCAGCAAATGCATGGTATCACAAAAAAGCGCTCGATGCAGTTAATTTAACTCTTCCTGAATTTATGGATAAAGTCAGAAAATTTTCAAAAGATAAATATGCACCTTTTATGTCTAATTGGATGACAAATTATTATGCATTTTATGACTTATTATATAATAATACAGACACTGAATTACAGAAAAAAATTAATTCAGCTTTAGAAGCTTCTAAAAGTTACAATGAAATCATTTCTATATTTATAAAAGGAAATGAGAAAGAAATTGAGTTTGCAAAAAATTTAACAAAACTAATTCAATCTTTAGATCCAATGAGTGACGACTTAAGTAACCAAGCAGCTAAATACATTGGATTAAAAGCCGACATTGTTAAACAACAATCTATATTGCCATATAATGATAGTATTTTTTATGACTTAAAAGGATATG
Source organism: uncultured Oligoflexia bacterium (assembly GCA_964435255.1). Taxonomy (GTDB): domain Bacteria; phylum Bdellovibrionota_B; class Oligoflexia; order Silvanigrellales; family Silvanigrellaceae; genus Silvanigrella. Next base: position 505 of record CAYSZE010000370.1, on the reverse strand, counting down.
CTCTAAACCATTTATTAGCAAATGAACAAAAAGGCATAGGCATATATGATGGACGTGCAACTGGTCTTCGCACAGGAATTATTAAAGATATTACTGACTATTTAACTACCGATCCATCTTTAATTAATGTTCAAGCCGTTTATACAGCTCTTTGGAATGAATATTTAAATAAAGAATTAAAATATAGAAACAATTCTTATTTTCAAGATCTCAATTCAGCCATAAGTGAAAAGTGGGATTATACGCATATTGATCCAACTAATAAAGAAATGAAAGGCTTTGGAAAATTATATACAGGAGGAGATTTAGCAGCAACTATGCTCTTAAATCCTTATTTAAAAGTTTTTCAAGCCAGCGGTTATTACGATGCTGTAACCCCATTTAATCAAACACGAATTGATTTAGAAAACCTACCAATAAATTCAAGTTTCAAAAAGAATTTAAATTATAATAAAGATATAAGAAGTCTATTGCTACCAGCAGACATTAAAAATAATATTGAAAT
>CAYSZE010000369.1:0-7186 GCA_964435255.1 uncultured Oligoflexia bacterium | reverse complement strand
TTGAAATAATAAATAAAGAAGCTGCAAGTATTCATGTTGTCTTATTTGATTGGGACATGAAAGAAATAAGCGGAAATGTTTTTGCACAAAAAATTAAAAACGAAGTCAATTATGACCATATAGAGCTTGTCGTCTGTTCAGGAGCTATTGCCCAAGATGATGCCTTTTTGATAAGTGAATTAGAAATTTATTATACAATGCCTAAAATAGTAAATGCTATTGATTTTTTAGCAAAAATGGATGAAATAAGAAGCGAATATTTTAGTGCGCAAAACATTCACTCGAAAATAAGAAATTTAAAGCATCTCATAAATGAATCTGATTTAAATGCTATCGATGCACTGTTTGCGAACCCAGAAATTGAAAAAGAAATAACAAATAATGCTAAGTTTACTTATCTGGGCGGAGAAGTTAGAATATTACATAAAAAATACACTGAAGCTATAGAATTTCTTAAACAACATTTAGAAAAAAATAATGTGAATAAACAAACTGAAAATTTAAAAACTTTAAATACTTTAGGAAAGGCACTTTGTTTGATAGGGAACTATCAAGATGCTTCAATGATTTATGAAAAATTAGAAGCCAAAAGTCCTAATAATTTATCCCATAAAATAATGCTTGGTGATGCGCTATTAGGAATGGATGATGTCAATGGCGCAGAGTCGAAATTTGATGAAGTGTTACAAAAAGACAGCACAAACAATGCTGCATTAGAAGGCATGATTAAAACCAATTCAGTTACTGGAAACTTTGCCCAAGCAAAATCTTTTTTTGATAAAATTCAAGGAAATTTTGAGAGTAAAACCCTTGCAAGTTTTTTTAATAACCGTGGTGTTGCTTTAGTAAAAAATGGAAAAATAAATGAAGCAATTATTTTTTATGAGAACGCCCTTCAATTTTTTGATAAATATAAGGCTCATGTTTATTTTAACTTAGGAATGGCTTATTATCGTTCAGGCAATATAACGAGTGCAGTCACTTGTTTTCAAGCGGCTATTGCCCAAGATTCTAAACTTGCTGAAGATAAAATCATATTGCGGGAGTTAAAAAATAAAGGTGCAGAAAAATTTATCGAAGAATATAATCAAGCCAGCAAAAACAGAAAAAAATAATAGTATTTTATTAATTACTTATATATCATTTTCTCTCCTTATTTCATGGAGTGGGCAATTTTATGCTTTTAGTGAAGTAAACAAGGGGCATTCCCTTTCCATTTTATTATCGCTCCTTTTAAGCAGTTGGGGACCTTTTTTTATTGCTCTTCTTCTTATTATTATTTATCGAATGCCAAGTCATTTGCTTTGTCTTATACCAAAAATAAATAAAAAAATATTTTGGGCTATTGTCACACCACTTTTTGTCTCAGCCGTTGGGTTACAATTTAGCATAAATTTTTCGCAAATTTTTTATCAAAGTACAGATGCCCCCCTTTTCTTAGTTGGCAATTCCGTCTTTAGCGCATTGCATTTGTTTTTAGCAAATCCTGCCGCTATTATTATTTTTACCTGTATTTTTGCGATAGGTTTAGAAGTGCAGTTCAGAGGATTTCTCCTTGAACTTTTGCAGCAACAAAAACTGCAAAATGTTTGGTTTTATTCTGGAATTATTCAATTTGTCAGTTTTTTTCCATTTATTTGGTTTGGTTATTTTGGTGGCAGTTCCAATAACATTTATTATACTTTGCTTCTTGCTTTGGTATTTATCAGTCATTCTGGTTTTTTATTTTGGCTATCTACATTTGTAGATTTTGTGAATAAAAATCAAATGAATGTAAATAATAAAAGGGAAACAGAGAGATCATTGCTTATGCCAATGGTTTCTTCTTGTTTATTTTATACAATATATTTCTTTGTCACAGTAAAGTTTTTTGTAGAAAATGGAAATATGTGGATGTCAGGACCTGCTAATGGTATAACAGTCATGATACAATCAATCATTACTATTTTTTTGCTCATGACGAAAAGGTTAAAATACTAATATGCTTGGGTACCAAAAAAAACTTTATGCATTTGTTGCACGTCTAATACCTTCTAAACAGACATCGACAAATGTAATTTTACAAAAAGCTGTGAATAGACAAAAACCTCTATGGTGGATTTTTTTTCTTGTTTTTAAAAGAAACATTGTTTTTGCAGCTTTGCTACAACTGTCTTTATTAGGTCTGGCATTAATTTCTCCTTTTATTATTAAAAACTATTTAGAATTTTTTTTAGTTCCTAATTTTGCTGAACTAAATAAAAAATTACTTCTAAGTTCCACAGCAATTTTTACTTATTTTGCTTTATTCATTTTTATTTTTTATACAAAACAAAAATTGCTGGTTCAATGGAAAAGAGAAATTGAATTTAAGTCACTTGATATTTTTGCCAGAATTTGTTGTCTGTCTCCACAGGATCAAAATAAAGTAATGGTAAATAAGTTTAGTGATGCTGAAGGGCAATTTTTTTCAAATAGCTTTAAAGATTTGCCACACATTTTTTTTCTTGTCTTTAGTTTTCCTGCATTGATTTTTTCGTTTATTTTAATATATTCCATTATGCAGAAGCTTTTTATAATTCCATTAGTAATTTTAGCAATCGTCTTTGCCTTTCAAATAAAAAACCAAATTTTTATTGCACGAGCTTTAAAGAAAATCTCATTCTTTATTCAAGCTAGAAGCGAATTGATACAAAAAATATTTGTCTATGGAAATAGAGTGCATTTGTTAGCATTAGAAAATTTCTTTATAAAAAAATTGAATTTACTGCAAGATAATTCTAATAATATTACAAAAGGTGTTTTAAAACGTTTTTCTGCTGCAGGACTTATTCATCACTTTTCTGGCTATATTATTGCTATTCCTAGTATAGTAACTTTTTTAATTGTTAATCAAACTTATTCAATTTTGACGATTGCTACTTTGGTTGTCTTTTTTACTCTTGTCGACTATTTTTATGGAAATATATTGATCCTTATTTCGAAGTATAGAGAGCTAAAAAACCATTTATTTTCGGCAACAGTTTATTTAGAGAACAAAAATTTTAGCAATGAAATAAATATAGAAAATACTCAAAATATTTCTCAGCTAAATCAAAAAAATATAGAATTGCAAGAAAAACTATCCTTTCATAAAGCATCATTTATTGATGGTAATACTATTTGTCTTTATAATATTACATTTGAACAAAAAGTTGGGGCTTTAACAGCAGTTGTTGGACAAAGAAATTCAGGTAAATCTGCTTTTTTAGCTGCTTGTACGGGTGAACTTAAATTAATAAGCGGTAATAAAAAGTTAGTTTCAAGAATTGAAGTTTTACCTCAAGAGACTATTTTATTTGATAGCTCATTTAGAGAAAACATAATTCTAGATCGTGAGTTTGAAGGCAGAAGATATATTGAAGTGATCAGAGCTTGTTCCTTAGAGAATGATTTTAATTCGTTAGAAGAAGGAGATGAAACATTATTTAATACATTAGAACATTCTTATAGTGAATATTTTCTACGCAAAATAGTTTTAGCACGGACTTTATATGCAAAAGCGGATTTTTATGTTTTCGATGAACCATTCAATGGATTAACTTCTTCTGAAGCCTCATTACTATTTCATGAAGGGTTGCAAAAAATATTAGCGCATTCAAGTCGTATTATTGCAACGAGCAAATTAGAGTTTGCCTCTTTATGTGAAGAAATTGTAGTGATGAAAGATGGATTGGTTGCTGAATTAGGAACGCATAAAAACCTTTTGGAAAAAGCTGGGGTGTATGCGCGTTTACATTATGCGGCCGCCGATACGAGACAATTTGGTTTAGCAAATGTCTATCAAAAAATGGCAGAAAAAGTTAATTACTATAGATCAGAAATTGAAAAAGATTACTATGACTTTAGTTACTTTGATAAAAATCAAGAAATTAATTATTTACGTAAGTTATTTGCATCAAATAAATTTTTCTTACAATCATACTTTAAAAACAAAAATGCAATTGTAAATATTTTTAACCTTGTTTTTTCACAGCTTTTTATCTGTGCGGGTTTTTATGTTCTGTTCTCTCAGTCTTTTACAAATTTAATTTCAAAAAATATGCAAATTAGTTTGTTTTTATTATTTTCTGTCTTATCTTTGGTTTTGTTTTTCTACTATCTAAATAAAACAGCCGTCACAAGTTTATTTTTCGGAAATATTCTAGAAAAAAAAGTATATGAAGTGCTTATTAAAGAAAGCAAACATAACAGTATTTATACTGCAAAATATTTAGATAAATTTTCAAATGTTAAAGAAAATTTATTTAAATCTTTAACTGCTATACTTGTGAGAACATCTTATTTAATTTCAGGTATTGTGTTACTTGGTTTATCAAATGTGTCTTCATTTCTAGCAGTGTTTTCTTTAGCAATTTTTGCTTCCCTCTTTTTATTAATTAAAAAAGGGAGTTTTTTAAGATCATATTTTAGTTTGCAGGATGAAAAGAAAAATTTATCAAAATTGGTTTTTAGTTATATGCGCGCTTTGAAAGTAAATAATTCTTTTCATTTTAGAGATTTTTTATATAATAAAATTTCGAATAAAATTACAATTATTTTGGAAAAAGCAGCAGATAAAGATAAAATCATTATATCTTTTATACAAATTATAGTTGTTTCTTTAGTGCTAATATACTTAATGTCAACCTGCTACTTTACATTCAATGTAGCAAAAATAAATATTAGTAAAGTAGTGCTATCATTATTAGCAACCTTGTTTTTCTTTAAAGCTTTTATCAATATATCAAGCGATTTAAATTGTTATTTAAAATCTTTACCTGATTTTGAAGATCTCTTATCAACAGCTCACCGTAGCCAAAAACTTGAAGAAAGTACATTTTCAACTTCAAACTATTGGCCAGAAAAAGCTTCCATAAGAATTATGGCTTTAAACGTTGTTGCAGCACGTGACTACCCACAACCAATCTTGAATTTGGATTTATTTATACCTAACGGCTCAAATTTTGGCTTCATTCTAGAAAAAGGACAACATAAAATATCAACCTTATTTGCTAGTATTTTGCAGTTTGTGCCATATGAATCAGGAACAATTGTAGTTGATGAGGAAGATATTTTAAAATTAAACCCTTATGATTTGCGAAGTAAATTTGCCTATGTTTCTATGAATTCTATCTTCCCCTTTTTATCTTTAAGAGAAAATTTGGATCCAGAGGAAATTTATGATGATTCAGAAATTTGGTCGGTATTAAATAGAGTAGGAGTTGCTCAATCAATAGCTGTGTTACGTAATGGCTTAAATACTAAAATTGAAGAATTACCAAAACAAATGCTTTGGTCAGGTGAAACAGTCTTTTTCTCAATCGCAAAAGCTTTGCTACAGAACAATAAAATTTTATTAATTGATAACATTGTTTTGACTGAAGAGGCGGAGCTAAGATTAATTGAAATTCTGATTCGTGAATTTGCTGAGGTCACAATTTTAATATCAGTACATGCAAAATCTAAACTATTATCTATATGTAGTGAAGTGGGGCAATTTGAAAAAGGAATTTTAAGACGGGTTCATATTGATAAATTTAATTTTAATCAGATGTTAAATAATCAAAGTATAAATGATTATATGAATCAAAACTAATTTTTAATTATTTGTTTTAACTTATTCTCATTCACTAATAAATCTGCCAATGTTTTTTGCTTAAGAGTTGATATAAAATTTTTTGTTGCTTCAGCAAGCAGGGGCTGTAATAAACAAGCTCCTAATAATTTACAAGTCTTTTTTTCAGGGTCAAAACATTCGACCGTATAAAAATGATTTTCAATTTTTTCAATAACTTCACCAATATTAATGTCTTTAGGGTTTTGGGACAAATGAAAACCACCACCTCTACCACGGAGAGTGATAATATAACCCAATTCACCTAACTTATGGATAATACGTGTTAAGTGATGTGCTGAAATATTATAAAAATGTGCAAGTTCTTCAATTGTTGCCAATGTTTCATTCTTAATTGCTAAATAAATTAAAACTCTTAAAGTATAGTCAGTCTGTAACGTGAGCTGCAAGAATAAACTCTCCTCGTCATTTCTAAGCGCAAAATATAAATTATTTAAAGCAAAAGCACAAATGAAATGTTTGATGCTATTGCGTGTAAAAGAAGGAATCGGAATGAATAGCGTTTGCATCAGCGCCTAATAAAAAAGTTATTTCTTTTGCTTCATTCACAAATTTAGGTTGGCCACAAATATAGACTTCCCAATTTTCTAAATTATTAAAAGTTTTATTTATATATTCTAGAACATTATTATTTTCTATATGATCTAAATGACAAGAGTGTAAATTAAAATGATTGCTCTGTTTTTTTAAGTCATTTAATATATCATTAGCATAAAGCGCGGTTTTATTTGCTCCAGCTTGGACAAAATGAATAGGATAATTATGGTTAGAAAAAATAGCTTGCCTACAAATTCCAATTAAAGGCGCCACTCCAGTTCCAACACCAAGTAAAAGAAGGGGTTTATGTTTTGTTTCATTCATATAAAAACAATTTCCCATTGCATTTGAAATGTGTATTGTGTTTCCTTCTGTCAATTCATGGAATATCCAATAAGACATTTCACCATTTGGATAAACTTTTATATGCAATTCTAATTCATTAGAAGTTTCGCATAAGTTGGCAATTGAATAAGTCCGAATGCATGACTCGTTTTTTAATATATTTAAATACTGACCAGGAAAAAATTTATAATCAACAGGTTTTTTAATATTTAAAATAATAAATTCATTTTGAATAATGTTTTTGTTTATTATTTCACAAGCAAACCATTTTTTAATAGTATTAGTTTGTTTTATGCCTAGATCTTCTCTAGGAAAACAAATACATGGTAAAAATTTATTTTGAATTTTTTCAGCAGGAGTTAAACCTTGTTGGCTTATTTCAGGAATATTGCCATGTTCAATTTCCATTATACAATTTTGACATAAACCATTTTTGCAAAAATGGTTTATTTTTTCGCCATTATTTAATAGTGCATCTAGGACACTCTGTTTGGGTTGAATAAAAATTTTTTTATCTTTATAAGTTACGTATGTCATAGCAAACCTTTTAACTTCTTCCTAATACAGCAGAGCGTGCTGCTTCTGCTTTGGCATAAATATCTGTTAAAATTGCTTCAGGAATGGCTAATTCTTCTAGCGTCGATTTGAGATGACCCACTACAGCATCAA
>CAYSZE010000368.1:0-4985 GCA_964435255.1 uncultured Oligoflexia bacterium | reverse complement strand
TTACAGGTTCCTTTTATTTTATGGTACCTTTTCTAATTTCCTTCCGAGAAAATTCCAAAGTAACTTCTTCGTCTTAACCCGGATCTGGACCATTATTATTAACAGAATTTTTCTTAATATATCCCAATCCTTCTTTATTATTTGTTAATTTATCCTTAGCTTGTTTGTTATTATTTTTAGCTAAACTATTATTCTTAATTTCTTTATTTTCTTTTAAGGAAACTAGAGTATTTTTATCTTTTTTAGCTTTGTCTATGGCATCTGTTATTTTTTTGAAATCTGTAGACTTATCTATTCTTTCTTTACTTATTTTTTGCAGCTTTGTAATTAAACTGGATAGATCTTGCTCAGGTTTATACTCTCTTGAGGCTTTAATTGTTGTATATGGTAAAGCATAATCGTTTTCTTTTTCACCGATTTCTGTTGCTTCTATGATATCTGGAATTAAAATATCAGAAATAATACCTTTTTCTTGATTGCTTCTACCACTTGGTCGAAAAAATTTTGCGACAGTTACATGAATTGCTCCATCAGTTATTCTTCCTCCTGAACCAGGAACTTCAATTACTGTTTGCACTGTTCCTTTACCAAAAGTCCGACTATTACCCATAATAATACCGCGTCCGTAATCTTGTACAGCACCAGAAACAATTTCAGAAGCAGAAGCAGTGTATTTACTTACTAAAACACCAAGCGGTCCTGTATAAGGATCTTCTTTTATATCACCTAATAATGTTCTGACATTTTTATCTTTATCTTCAACTTGTGTTACGATAGGATTTTTAATAAACAGGCTGACAATTTTTTGTGTTTCATTTAAGTCGCCACCACCATTCCTTCTTAAGTCTAAGACAATTCCATCAACTTTAGAATATTTTAATTTCTTAATTTCTCTAAACATATCATTATAAGAACTACGACAAGTCGTTGGATTATCTTGACATCCTTTATAATCAATATAAAAACTAGGAAGATTTAATACGCCAATTTTTTTATTATTAACTGTCATAATATCGCTTTTTGCTTCGTTATCTTTTATTTGTACAACAGCACGTTTTAATGCAATTGTAAAACGATTTATTTTTCCATCAATTTCTTTACGCAAAATAATAAGTTTTACTGTAGTTCCTTCTTTGCCTCGAATTAATTGCACAACCTTACTAAGATCCATTTCAATAACATCTTGGATTCCTGAATTATCACCAGAATCTACAGCAACAATTTTATCATTTTTTTTCAATCTTCCATCTTTTGCCGCAGCTCCACCAGGCACAACAGCATCAATAACTGTATAACCATCAACAGATTTTAAAGTTGCTCCAATACCTACAAATTTTAAACTAAAGTCTGCTTGAAATTGTGCATTATCTATAGGTGTTAAAAAACTTGAGTGCGGATCTAATGAAAAAGCAAATGAATTTAAAAATAAAGAATAAATATCTTCAGAAGATTTGGAATCAATATCTTTTTTAATAAGATCGTAACGCTTCATCAAACGTGTTCGTATTTTTTCTATTTCATCAGAATCTTTCATATTTAAAATAATAAACTTAATTGTTTTACGCCATCTTTCTTTTATTTCATCATTTGATTTTGCCCATTCAATTTTTTTTCTATCTGTTTCAATGTATTCATCTTTAGAAAAATCTTGTGTCTGTTTTAATGTTTCCTTAGCAATTTGTGTTGCTTCATTCATTCGTTTCCGATAACGTTCATAAATACCATTTTCACCCGTAATTAAACGACAGTCATAATTATTGATATTTTTAAAAAGATCAGCTTGTTGCTTAGAAAATTCACTAATATCATCTTGCGTAAAATATAGTTTTCCAGGATCTAATAATTTTATAAACATTTCAAACGTTCTTTTTGCTAACTCTGGCTCAAACGTTCTAAACACATAATGATTTTTTAAAAAATCCTTCATACGATCAGAAAGTATTGAACAAGTCAAATAAGAAGTCGTTGCTTTGGACGTTTTTTTAATACTTTCTTCTGAATTGGCATTTTGAAAAGAAGGAATAATTTTAAAATATTGGCCGATTGGGATCGCAAATGTAATAGTAGCAATCGTTAAAAAGATTCTTTTTTTATTTAAAGTCATTGAAACAGTCTCACTTTCGTGTTGGAATCCTTAAATTCCTTCTTGAAAACCTCGATGGAATTGAAGACAAATCTTCGTCCTTATCTGTGTATACAATAGTTTTTTCTTGTACACGAAAGGGACGAGCTATATTTGTACTGTTTTTAAACTCGCTTAAATTTTTCTCACTATATGCTAAACTATCATTTGTCTCAACAAATTTACCATTAAACCAATAAAAAATTTGACCTTGATGGAAACGTATTCTCGCCTCACCTGCTGCTTCCACTTTTTCATGTATTTCATCAAGCCGAGATTTAATCCGTTCATAATTTTCATCAAATAGAGCAATTGCAAGAGAAGTCTCCTCTTCATCAGCTCGAACAGTGACTCTATGACTAAATTTTTGCTTTAATTTTTCACGCAGAGAGCGTAAAACTCTATCTCGATCGTTAACCATTATTTCAGGATCGAGATCTAAAACGATATAAAGTGAGGCTAAGTACATGGTACACCCTAATATAACAAGGGTTGAGGAAAAAAGAGCAATTGCGCACCCCCAAACAACATTCAGATGTTGGGATGCACAATTTTTAAATTGCTCTGAGTTGTTCTTCCCTATTATGCCATATGGACAAATTTTTTCCAACCACTCAAATTGGCCTACTTTGGAGGAATTAAATAATTGTAAACCTAAAAATATAAAAACATGGTCAGGATTTGATCTTAAGTTTGTCTTACAACGTGGGAGAAGGCGCTTTGAAGGATTTGATAGTCTTTACGAACCAAGAATTTTTTTACAAGGTGAGATTAGGACACGATTAGAAAACTGGCATGATTTTTATAATGCCCTTATTTGGTATGCTTTTCCTAAAATTAAAGCTAGTTTAAATATGAGGCAATTTATAGCATTCGATGAGCATGCTGATTTTCCTTGGAAATTTCCACCAAAAGCAAGAACACGAGAACAGGATTATCTGACTATGTTTGATGAAGGGGGATGTATTCTAGTAAAAACAAAAGACTTTCAAATCCCTTTTCTATTTGGCCATGCTGTTTATGAAAGAATGACTTATGATGACCCAGATATTTCAATGTGTTGTTTTGACATATCCTGTCCTGAAAGTTTTCTAAATATAAGTTTAATTGATAAATTACATTATTTGGATCTGCAAATTAGCAAAACTCTATCGTTAAGAAATACTTATGAAATAAGTAGCCCATTTTATCCTTTAAAAATGAGCACAGCTTACTCAAAATATCTTTCATATTTTCAAACAATGTGTTCTAATAACTAAAGTTATTTTTTTCCGATATAAATATCGACCTCTGCATTTTGAGGATCTATGGCTCTTTGATCATATATTTCGAAATCTGCGATGTAGTTTCTTTTTCCCTGCATTTCTATTTCATTCATTTGCCAAATTTTTTGCCAAGTTTCTATAACAATTTTAGGCATTTCACCTTTGTTGGTCGTAAATTTAGTATACTTATTTTCTGGAACAGTTAAAGTCTTAAATAATGACAAATCTTGCGCTTCAAAACTCAAAACTTCTTCACCAATAAAATGAGTGTATTCACCAAATTCGTTGCTCTCATATTCTGTATATACAGAGTATGTCACAAATGGGCTTTTTCTATTCAAAATTTTGTCAAATAAGCCATTTGAAAAATAGCGATTAAAATTTCCAGGAATTTTTGCTAAATTGGGGTCCATTTCCGCTTTATTAGATGTTCTTACAAATATACCTACGAGTTTTAATTCATTAAGTGACACTTCTGTTTTATTCATCATTTTCACTTTCCATAAAATTAACTGAACATCAGATTATTAATCTGATATAGTTTTATATATAGAATAATTTATTAAATGCAAGTTATTTAAAAAAGAATTAACTTTATATTACATAACGCAAAAGACAAGACTAAAATATAAAACCGTTTCATTAATGAAAGATTAAACTTTATAAAACAAATATTACAAAATACTAATGTTTTAATATTACTCCACTAAAATTATATAAATAAAATAATATATTGACTTAATATAGATAATAATATACAAAATATTAGCAATTGGTATTTTTATACTAATTATTTTAATATCTGGTAATCCATGAGTGAAAATAAAAAATATTTATTTATATATTTTATAATATTATTTGAAATTTGTATTTATCTTGCAGATGATATGATTATGCCTGCAATGATTATTATTACTAAACATTTCCAAGTCAGCGAAATAAATACACCAAGTGCTTTAAGTTTTTTTATATTTGGTGCATCTATTACCCCCTTTTTTTTAGGTCCATTATCCGATAAATATGGAAGAAAAAAATTTATTTTATTAAGCATATCTGTATTTATAATCGCAAGTATATTAAATAGCTTCTCAGTAAATTTTGAAATGTTTTTAATAACACGTTTTTTTCAAGGGGCTGGTGCAGGATTTGTAAATGTCATTGGATACGCTATTGTGCAAGAATATTTTCATGAAAAAAGAGCTATACAAATGACAGCTATAATGACAACAATTTCTTGTTTAGTCCCATTATTTGGACCTTTTTTAGGTAGAATATACATTGAATTTTTCACATGGCAAAGTATACATATTAATATGGCTATTATTTCGATTTTATCGTTTTTAGGTATTCTAATATTTTTTAATGAATTTGTTTTAAATTTCAATAAAAATCGATCTCATCATAAAGATTTATGGAAACATTATCTACAGGCATTTAAAAATAAAAAAATAATATTTGGCTCAATAGCATATGGAATTGCCGAAGTCCCTTTTTATAGTTGGATTGCCATTGCACCTCTTCTCTTATCAAAAGAAAATAATCTCAGCTCTATTGAATATGGATTGTATCAACTTCCCTTTTTTCTATCTTATCTTTTA
>CAYSZE010000367.1:0-19887 GCA_964435255.1 uncultured Oligoflexia bacterium | reverse complement strand
AATTATTTTTCAAAAAATAATACAGTTTTAGGTTTTCTTTGTACGTCTCGGATGGATTGATCGCCTCTGGCTATAGCGACAGCTCTTGTCAGTTTCCCTTTGTCAACTTCGAAAATCAATATTCCTATTTTTTGTAAGATCATATATATGCCAAGACCAGCACCTGGTAAACCTTCTTGAATAGGTTCTGTTTCCTTATAGCCAACACCAAAGCGTATGTACTTAGCAATTCCTTCACCTTTAAAGGTTCCAAATTTATCTTCAACACATAAAACTAATGTTTGGTTAGCAAAAAAACATTTTAATTCAATTTTCTCGCCAGAGTCTAAAGCAACAGCTTGCGTTCTATCTATTTTGCTGCGTGCTGGACAAGCATCCCAAATAGCATTCATTAAAAATTCATCGACTATGTCACTTAATATTTTTGAATAAGAATTAGAGCCAGCAACTAGTTTATCTTTGTGCTGCTGGATAAGCTGACTAAAAAAATCGGCTACTTTTGATTGGGCGATCATTCTTTCAGTTGAATGAGCTATGGTTTGTTCATAAATATCTGCTGATTTTAAGTTTAAATTTTGAATTATATTTTTTGCTTTAGGTTTTTTAAAAGTTAATATTTGAAACAAAATCACTTTTAGCAGATCGGGGTGAATTAAACCAATTAAAAACCTTATATCTTTCATTTCTATTTTGTATTTTTCAAAAACACTAAGTTCTTTTTCATGGGGCATTAAAACAAAATGTTCTGTGATTAACTCTTTAGCTTTATTGACAAAAACTAAAAAGTCAACAGAATCAGACAGAATAAACCAATTTTTTGTATTTGTTACATCTGTCATAATTTCTGTATTGGAAATATTTTGTTTTAAAGAATAAGATGCGTTTTTGCAAGCAGTTTGAATTGCATCCAGTTGATTCTGGTTGATGTTTTTACTGAGATTTTCTGTTATATAAAAGCAATCAGCAGACATTATTGTCCTTATAGTATTGATTTGATAAAATTCTTACTTTTTTTAAACATCTGGTCAAAAATAAATGTCGGTTTTCTGCTAGGAATTTTTTCTCATAAAATGACAGAGACTTTCTTGTGTTGAGAACTCTTGAAATTCTAGTTTCGTGTTTTGAAAAGACAAATCAATTTTGTCAGTTATTAAGCGTCTAGGGTAACAGAGAGTTCCTATTATTGTCGGTTTTTGTAACTCATGTTGGAGATTTATATTTAAATTACTAACAATTTCCATATAATTTATAATTTGCTCAAAATGCGATAGGTGTGGGGCACCTGTTTTATAATCAATAATCCAAAGACATGAGGCATTTTTTTCTGTATTTTTTTCCCAAGGTATAACTTCGTAACAGTTTGTATTTACATGGTATAAAGATTTTCCAGACAAATATTCTAATTTTTTTTGGGGAAAAATTGCCAAAAGGTCGATAATATTGCGCTTAGTCATCGTAAAATGATTTTTATTATCACTTTGACTCCAAATTTCTAACTCATGAAAAACTTTATCAGCATTTTTCTCAATATAATATTGTAATGAATTTAATTTGGCTTGTTTGTTTTCAATTGAAGCATGAAATAATATTCCTTTTGAAATATATTTTCTTGCTTTTTGTTTTATATTGATTAACTCATCAATTTTATCGATAATAGGACTGGTTTGTACATAATGAATATTTTTATTAATTTCATTTATATTTTTTATGTCAAATTTATAAACACTATTTTCATTAAATGAATTGTTTAAATTATTTGTATTGAGGTTATTTTCTAAAATTATAGTTGCATTTTTATTGTTAGCATATTCTTTATATAGATTGATAAATTTAGGGCCAAAGTCATAATAAGCTATTTGATTATTAGCATCGATTAATGGTTTAGGAAAGGACTCTTCATTTTGATACCAAGGGCTTTTTTCGGGTAATTTAACCACCTTTTTCCCTTCCCGTGTTTTCTCTCCTAATAAATTAAAGTTTCTATTTAAAAACTGTATTATAATTTCTTCTTCTAAATATTTTTGCGAATCTATTTCCATTGTATTTATTTCTGCAAGATCGTCACGTAATCCACTTCTTTTTTGCACATGGCGTTTTGCTTGAAATATTGTTAAAGAAAAAATTGCTCTGGTAAATGCAGTATAAAAGACTCGCTGTCTTTCAAAGTCTAATTCTGCTTGTTTACGAAGTTCAGGGAAAAAAAACTTATCTTTAATGTTTCCTTTTGAATTAAGCTCTTCATGGTAATCATTTTCAATAAATAAAGCATTGGGGACTCTTTTAACAACAGACATATCTTCAAAGTCGTCTTGCAGCCAGGTGACATCGATAAAACGACCTGATAAAGACGTTATAAATTTTCCAAGTGATTTAGATCTACCATTTTTGGGATAAAAGAAAACATGTTTCCACTCTAAACCTTTTGCTTTATGTACTGTTTTTAATTCAATTCCATTATCTTTTTTAAGTTGTTTATCTTCTTTTGATTTTACTCCCCATTGTTCAACGTCCTGCGGGAGAATATTAGTTAATTCTGAATTATATTCAGTGTTAGAAAAAATATAGTCTAACTTAGCTTCTACTGTTTTTCTAAATGCAGGATAATTTAATTTAGTATTTAAAGCAGATGAAAAATTATCCATTTTAAATAAAAAATGTCTTGCTAAGGACAATTCGTAATCCGCACAAAAGGAGCTCACTAAACTCCATCTTAACAGTTGCCAGGCTTGAAAAAAATTATCTTTTGCTAAAACTTGAAATTCTTTAATTAAGCTTAATATTTGGTCGATTTTTTCGGTCATATTTTTTTTGTTGATCAAATATTTTTCAATATCAGTATAAGGCAAAGTTACTAGAGGGCTTATAAGAATCATGTAAATATCTAAATCATTGTTTTCATTTAATAAGCATTTTGCTAGAGCTAAAGCAACTAAATACTCAAAAATATATGGTAATTCTTTATCGCTACTGACAGAGACAATTGTTGGAATATTATGTTTTGTGAGAATGGTATGAAATTTAAGAATATCAGCATTTTCTTCACATAAAATAACCATATTATTCCAAGGCGAAGAATTTGTTTTTTGCCAATATTTTATAAATGCGACGTAGCAACAAATTGAATAATTTTCAAGTGAAATAGAATTAATCTCGTTTAGTTCATCAGTATTTGTTGTAACGACTCTTTCTGGGTTTAAAGAACATGTGACTATATTTAAATGTTCAAGACTTAACGATTGATCTTTTTCAAGGCTTCCTGCTTCTAAGGCATTTTCACAAATATATTTTTTTAAGGCTTCATGATAAAAATAGGAGTCTGTAAATATTTTTGGAAATTTAGGGTTGTTCCACTGAAAGACAATTTTTGAAAGATCATTTATTTTATTTAGTAAAGTAGCTTCAGAACGGAAGTTCTTTTTAAGTTCTATATGTTGCCAATTAATATGGTTTTTTAGACTTTGGAACACATCAACCGAAGCATTACGAAAACCATAAATGCTTTGTTTTGGGTCACCAACAACGACCATTCTAGCTTTGTTTTCATTTACCAAATGAAATAATATATCGTGTTGAATATGGTTTGTATCTTGATATTCATCAACAATGAGTTCCTGTACTTTGACTGGTATATTATTTTGTAATTGTTCCTTAAGAAACAAAGTTCTGTCGGCATAAGTAAATTCACCTCTTTTAATTCTATTATTATACTCATGTCGTGCTATTGTATGAAATTCTTGTAATAATAATGAAGTAGCAGGGTGCATATGTCTAGCGGCAATTCTAATATTTTCTTTAGTTGAGGCAAGAAAAGTTTCATTGCATAATGCTTTTAAAATATACTCAAATGTACCTGTATTTTGTAAATATCCAGGTTTTAATGCTCCTGATAAAATAAAATCTATTGCTAAAATTAAATTTTTAATATGAATTTTATTACTAATAAAGTATTTATAAATTGATTTTTTTAATTCTTCATAAACTATTTCTTCATCTATAAGGCGTAATTTAGGTGGCATATAGAATTTTTTTGTGGTTAAATTATTTTTTTCCCACCATGAAGGATAAATACTATTTACTAGATCAGAAAAGAAACTATCTATAGTTGAAATATGAATAAGACTAATTGTTTCATTTAAAATAAATTCTTTTGAAAATTCTGTCTCTATTTTTGTTTTAATTTGTTTTGCAGCATCGTTAGAAAAAGTAACTATAAACAATTTTGCAGGATCTATTTTAAATTTTTGATTTAATAATAACCATTTGACTCTTTCCATCAAAACAGAAGTTTTTCCAGCCCCAGCTCCAGCTTCAATTAAAAGATGTTGTTTTAGTTCTGTTTCTTTTGGGAAAAATTGAATACATTTTTTTTGTTCTTCAGTATAACTATGCATAGCAAAAAATTTCCTCATTCAGCTTGTGAGTCATCATTCTGCAAAGAATTTATTTTTAAAGGACAAATAAGCTTAAAATCACAAAAGTTACAGTTTGATAACTTTAATGGATTTGGTTCAAATTTTCCGTTTTTTAAATTGAGTGCATATTGAGAATACTCATTGAGAATTTCCAAATAAAAACTGCTATTTTTTTTCAGTGGGTCTGTAAACTCATAACTTAAAATTGGATTTTGCGATAGGTCTAAGTTTTTTAAATGAAATAAAGAAAACGAATGTATTTGACTTCTCGTTTGATCTTCTTCTTCCAATAGTAAATGTTTGTTTGCCCATGCTAGGCTGTACAATGCTCCTTGGACACTGAGCTTTGCACTTTTGTTTTTTGGTTTTTTTAATTCTGAAGGTAAAATGACCAGTTTTTTTTCGGTTTTAGGAATATTGGCTGTTTTATAATCTATAATTTGAATACCATAACCGAAACAATCAATGCGATCTATTTTTCCTGAAAGCTCTAACCCCTCAATTTTAATACTAATAGGTCGTTCGCGTTCAATCCCAATATAGGTTTCTGGATGATTTTGTGAATGCAATTTTTCTAGAGTTATGAATCTTAAAAAAGTGCGTTTTAAGATTTCTCGTTTTTGCAAATCCTTAAATTCATTATTGTCATTATCCCAAATTAAATCTAAAGCCTCTTGAAAAGCAAATAAAATTTGTTCAGAAAAAATATAACCGTTTTTGTGAATAGCGGTTGCAAATGATTTTTGCCATTCGCTTTTTTTGTGGGAAAGAAACAGCTCTTCGCTTTGCAAATTGATAATAAGTTCTGCGTAAATACTTGGCATAATTTTATTGTAATATTGGTTCCCCAGAGTTGTCACAAGACGTGAAATAAGTTGTTCACAAATTAAGTGCATTTGACTACCGATCTGTAGTTGATCGGCTTTAAAAAAGTCATGTGGTTCTTTTTTTAATTTTAATACTTCAAGCAAATAAAAATTTAATGGACAATTGATATATTTCTCAAAACTTGTAATTGATATTTTATTTTTATGTTCTACTAAATAAGCTTGCCAGTTTAAAAAGCTATTAGTACTTTTACACAATTCAGAAGTTAACCGATTGCTTGAATTATATTTAAACTCAATACCAACATTATCAATATTATTTTTAGGTGTTATATATTCAGGAAAGTTTTCTAATTCACTAGAATTATTTAAAATAAAAACAATTGGGAATTCTGAATTACAAATGTTTTTCCAAAAACCTTTATACATAATTTCACTTGCAGGTAAATCTATAGCAACTCCATTTTTCCTCAGAAGTGATATAGCGTTATTTAAAACTTTAACATTAAAACTTGAACTCGTTGCTGCATGTGCTCTACCAATTGCAATTACTTTTTGGGGGAGAGTTATTGAATTGAAAAAAGAAAGAGCTTTAGGCAATTCAGTTATTTTATGACTATTACCAATTTGTACTGTTTGTTGTTCTAAAAAGTTTTTCAATAGAGTTTGAAAATATTCTTTATTAATTTTTGTGCTTATTGAATAAACATTAGCAATTTTTTCTAGTTTTTCTTTGTTTTCTATTAAAGAAATATAGTCAGTAAATTCTTCTAAATATGAATCAAGTTGTGGGTAAATTTCATTGCAGTTGCTGAAAGCTAGATTTTTAGTATTCCAATTAGATATCATTTTTTCAGTGACTTCATATTTTCCAGCAGCATCGTGTCTAAATAATTTTAGCTGGCCAGGATCGTAATCAGCGAGTAAGGCAAACTGCTCTGTCTCTTCTAATATGTGATCAATTTTTGTAATAAAAGATTGTTCATTTAAAGCAACTTGAAAGTAAATATTTTTTTCATCTACTTTCATTTCATTAAATGAATCTTTTATAATAGTTTTATTAGTCCAAAAAAATGTATCAGTAATATTTAAAATAGATCTTGTTTTTTCAATACATTTTTTAAAGTCTTCGACGATTGAATTTTGAAAATTTCCTGGTTTTATAGTATTAAATGACGAATAGTTATTTTTATTTATATTCTCAATTTTATTGTATTGTGTTAAATATTCTGGTGCTGAAACCCATAAAATATTTCCCTGTAAGAAATTTATTGGAAGAGTTAATTTCGTATGATCTTCTGTTAAATGATTTATATATTCTTTATTTAAGTAGTCATTAATAAAAGACTGTAGTCTACAGAAATTTTGTAACTCATCTTTAGAAAATTGATAGGTAGCTAATATTTGTTTTAATGAAATTTCATTAATTTCTTGGACATTTTTTATATGTTCATTACTTTGAGTTTCAATAATGAGATTTGCAAATGAAATATTTTCTGGCCACTGTATATCTATTAAAGATAATATTTGTTTTGCTATAGGTAAAGAGTCATTGTTAAAATAATTAAACATTTTTAAAGAAAATTCTACTAATTTTTCTTGATTAATAATGTCGAGATAAGGTTGAAATATTGTTCGAGGAATTTCATTTCTAAATTTCTTAAAACTGGTTGCTGCAATAGAGGCGCAAAAGTTTCTTGCGAGATTATCAAGAGTATACATAGAAATACCATATAGTGTTTGATAATTTTTATTGCAGCTATCAAGCGTACCTATTTCATAAAAAATTTGATTACGAATGGTAATAAGGTCTTCTTTTCTTTCACAAACAATTGACCAATGTTTATTTTTATTAATTTTAAAATTATTAACAAAATTTAACGAAAATTCTTTTAAACTAATATAATTACATAAAAACATGGAATGCTCAATAAATTCTTTTTTCATGTAATTTCCTTAAGCAGAATGGTGAAAATATAATTTCATACTGAGCTATGAAATTAATAAAAATTAATTATTTCTAAAATATCTTTAGGTGATTGTATACAATATGCACCGTTTTTTATAAGTTCATGGCAACCTTCGCTATTAAGATTCGAAATGTCACCAGGAATAGCTCCTACATGATTTCCCATGTCAATTGCAGCGTAGGCTGTGATTAGACTACCGCTTGTTTTAACTGCTTCAATAACTAAAACAAAGTCGCATAAAGCCGCAATAGTGATATTACGGCGTGGAAAATTCCATTTTTGTGGACGGCAGAAAGACTGAAACTCACTTATGATAACGGCATTTTTGGCATTTAACATTGCCTGAAACAATTTAATATTTGAAGCTGGGTATAAATGATTTAAGCCTGAGCCAATGACAGCACAAGAAAGTCCATTATCAAAAGCAGTGCCACTTGCTATGGTGTCAATACCAATGGCGCCCCCAGAAATAATTGTACATCCAGCTTGCGCAAGCTCTTTTGCAAAATGAAAAGCTATTTTTCTGCCATAATAAGTTGGTTTTCTAGAGCCAATAATTGCTATTTTAGGTTTTTTTAGAATTTCAATATTTCCGCAATATTGAAATGCAAGAAGACTTGGGTGCAGCCATTTTTTATTTAGCAATAATTCTATATTCTTAAAATTGAGGAATTTTTTGTCAGTTATTGTTTCAAATTTTGGAATGATAGCTATGTTTAAATTGCATTTATTAATTATTTTTTCGAAGTTAACATTATCTTTATAATTTATTTTTAATTCTTGAGTTAAATAATTTTGAACATTTATGATCTCTTTTACTGTTAAATGTGTTTGCAAATACCATATTTCTTCGTTTGTTAATTTAAAATTCTCACTTAAAATATTCATTTAATTTAAACTTTCTAATAAATTATGAAATAGTTAGAAAAGATTTAGAGAATTTTGTTAACTGATTTTTTTTAATTTATAAAGTATTTTCAATAATGATCATTATTTTTTCATCTTTGTCCATATTTTAATGAATTCAAAAAAATGACGCATAAAGTTAAGATAATATTATTAAATTGCATTGAAAAAAATTTGACTAGGTAAAACCATTATGCTTTACTCAGTTTAAAGCAATCAAAGCTTAAATATGTGTCAATTTAGTGTGTATAAAATTTTTTTATGCACTAACTTGTTATTTCTTAACTTACTTTTGTAGGGTGAAATATGAAAGAAAGTCGTTGCCCTTATCATGTCAAACAAGGATTAGTTGATTCCGAAGGAAAATTAGTGCTTAGTGATGTCTGTGGAGTGAAATCAGCTTGTGGATCTGTATGCCCCTATGCTCCATTTAAAGATAATTCACATAAAGAGTGTTCTCGCTATGTGACACATGTTAGAGGTGCTGAGCGACAAGTACTTGTTCCAAAGAATGATATAGAGTATTTGCCTGAAGTGAGTGGTTTAAGTAATTTTAGTGAGATTGATCTTTTGTGAATTTTAGCTCTAGTACATATAATAAAAAAACAAGAATGGGTAAACACACAAATACTTCTGATATTATTGGAAGTGAAATTGATTCATGTGATACTGGAACCAATGCTTTATTTAAAGTTGCCATGTTTTCTAACGCAAAATCAGGATCTACTGATATTTCAGAAATTTTTCTTAATATTTTAAAACGACATATTTTAACATCACCGAAAACAACAATTGAAGGCTCATTTTCTTTTTTATCGTTTGCGAATTTCAAAGAAAAATTTATTTCAGCAGCTATAGAAGATATCAAAAAACTCAGAGCGAATTGGCTTCTAAATAACTGCGATCCTTATGAATTAGCAAATATGGAAGTGAAAAACGCGCAATTGTATTTTACACAGCTTGAAAAAAGACAATTTGAAGAATATGTTGCAGGCTGGCAAGAACCACAAGAATTATTATTTAAAGAATTTAAAAAAATAAGAAGAAAATTTGTTTTTGAATTTGTAAAAAGAAATCTGCATTTTCTTTTGTTCTGGTGTCTTATATTTTTAGCAATATTTATTGGTTTGCATATCACTTCAAAAGAGAATTCATTAACAATGTGGGAACAACTTAAAGGTTGGATTTATTTTCTTCTGCAACGCCTAAATTAGATTGAAAGCTTATAATGAATTTTTTTCGTAAAAGATGAAATATGTTTTCTGTGGTTTACAGCATTTGTTATTTAAATCCCATAACCGTATTTTACAACTTCTGAAAGCATCACAATTTTCTTCTTCCTCTAAAAAAGTCTCGATATTCATTGTTCTAGAGGAGCTAGAGACACGATTTGTTGCATTCGTCTGTGTTAATGAATCAGATCTATTCTCAGTTTGACTTCTTAATGGTAAAGCTAACAGAATTGTTTTTGATGCTGGGAATAATCCTGAATCTATTTTTGATTTATTTTCTAAGTCAAAATTTTTATTCGTTTGCAATTTATTTCCTGTTTTTTCTGCATAGCTTAAAAATATATCAGTTATTTTTGTGGAAAATTGTTTATCTTGTGCTGGCGCTTGAAAAATTTCCTGTTGCTTAACAATAGTAGGAGAAAATGATTCTTGAGTTTTTGCTGGTGTATTTTGAATATTAATGTTGTTTGAGGAAGATTGAGAATTATTGTTGTTTGTAGAAGTGAGAACACTCTTATTTATATCTAATTGAGAATTGCTTAATACTGGTGCGTTGTTGTTTGTTACAGCTGGTATTTTTGGCTTGTTTTCTGTAAAAATTTTATTTTCAGTCGTCTTTGGTAAAGAATTTACCTCATTTTTTGGAGTTGTTACTTTTTGTCCAGCAAGTGTACCCACATTTTTTGGAGGAATTGAAGATTGTTCTTGCTGTTTTGTAATTGATATTGTTGATTTTTTTTCAATTATATTTGCAGAATTTAGTTTTGGTGGCGACTTTTGTAATTGCGGTTCATGTCTATCGATACTTTTAGGAGCTATTTTAACCTGTTCTACTGGGCGGTGTAGCATACTTTTGGGCAGTAATATAATTTCACCAACATAAATACAATTTCCGTTACTCTCTTGTTTTTCTGGATTTAATTTTAAAACTTCGGCCAAAGAACCATTTTTACCATAAATTGGTTTGAGTGAAAGTTTTTGTAGTATAGTTGATAGGTTATCGTTTTGTTGGACAGTATATTCTATGACTTCTTCAGTCGCTAAGGCAGAATTACTGAGAAGAAGGCTCATCAAAATAAGCAGAACCCACTGTAACCGAAAGAAGAAGATAAGAAATTGAGAAGACATTGACTCAAGCCCTCATTGCTTAATGAAGGAAAAACTAAGTATGTCATCGGAAGATTTGGAGTAATAAGTGAATTATTTTAAATTAAATTTGAATTATTCGTTAATTATAAAAAAATAAAATGAAAAATTAAAGTCTTGGTTATTCATTTAACAAAGTAGCTGCAATTTTTGCGATGGCTAATGAGCCGCATATTACCTAACAAATCGGTTTCATTTAGTTCTTCCCCACATTCGGAACAGAGACCTTTGCAATTTTCGCGACAAAGTGGCAATTCAGGAATAGCACAATACAGAGAATCTAAAATAATTTCATCCAATAATAATTGGTTACTTGAAAAGTAATATGTTTCTAAATCTTCTAAAGACAAATCCATTTCATCTGCTGTTTCTTGGGAGTGGCTGCGCACTTTTGAAATACTTTTTTGAGAATTTTGTGGGACGAAAAAACAATTCACTGAAGCTGTTAATTTCTGGCGAAAATTGGTTAGAGAACGTACACATTCAAGCATTGGCTCGAAATCAATTTCTCCTTGCAAGCGATAGAGCATATGCTCTTTTGTAATTTTAATTTTTCCTGAAATTTGTGCTTCCTGTTTGTGCTCAGAAGTTAAGGCATACTCTTTTAAGAACTCTTGGGTCATCTCAGAATCAATCCCATCCTCAATATATAAACAATTGGCATTTTTTTCAGACTTCCCAAAAATGACTGTAACTTCATTTCCGATTTTAGGGAGACTAATGGATATATTTTTTTTCATCTACAAATGATCCTCAAAGCAATTAAATACAGACCTCAAATAAGGGAATAAAGGTATCTGTTTGTCCAAAGCAGTTAAATGAAATTAGAAAGTAAAGTAAAGAGAAATGCGAAAGAATTTAAATGAGCAGCGCTTTTCTTGCCATACACTTTAGTGATTAAATAGGGTGCTATGAAAAGACTGAGAGTGAGGCTAATAGAAACGACTCAAAATGTAGTAATAGGCTACATGATAGGTCTTTTTTTCTTTCATTTTTCGCTGGCTTTTTTGTCTTACTTAGCGAGTTTTGAAGCTAAAAATCAAAAAAAATATCAAAAATGTACGTTAAGCATATATAGTAAAGTTTAGTGTGATGCTTTACATACATTAAAAATTTTTTGGTATGATTGGGAATTAATATGTCATAATGGAGAGCTGTGCGATGATCAAACTAACTCGTCTCGATGGAAGTGATATTTACCTTAATCATATAAATATTCAATGGATCGAAACGACTCCTGACACTACCATAACCGTAATAAATGGAGCACGCATAATTGTTAAGGAAAATCTTTCAACAGTGCTTAAATTGATAGATGAACGAATAAAAAGAGAACATCAGCAAACTGAAAATGATGACATATGCGATGAAAATGTGCAAAAATGTATGTCATCAGCTCCCATTGATGCAGAGCAAAAATTCATTATGACATAGAATTGTTACTCTTTTATTAGACTTTGCTGTAATAACCGATAGACAAATATATTTTATAGGAATTCTTTGTGTCTATGGGAGTTATCCGCAAGTCTTACATTCAATTTCTGTGTTATTTATGTCTCTTGCCATTTAATGCATTTGCAGAACAATGGCCGACTTTATTTATGCAAGAAGATATCATCCCTCAAAACAAAGAAGATCTTAAATTAATAGAAAAGTTAAAATCTAATGATTTAGCCAAAATGCCACCAGAAAAAATTCGTGAAAAAATTTATCAATCCTTTTATTTTATTGCAGATTTTATCAGTAGTACGAAAGGCGAATTGCCAAAAGGCTGGTTTGAATCAAAAAAAGATCCTGAAAAATCTTTAATCCATGGATTTCCACCAGAACTAAAACGCCCACCGCTAAATATTTATTATCCCGCTTATAATCTCAACCGTCTGGGAAATTTCATTTCAGATGATCCCTACATTTCTAAGCTGAATGTCTGCCAGGGTTTTTGGGCAGAAAAAAGATTGCAGCAAGCTTATGATTGTTTTTTCTTTCTGCAAATGGAGTTGGCTAAAAAAAATGTACCTATCCAGTCATTGGTTCGTACTCAAGTTAATATTTTACACGGGTTTTTCTTTTTACATTTAGCAACAAATGATGTTAGAGACGTATACATTTGGGATGCCAAAACCAATCCACCTTCGCCACAAGCATTTACTGAGGGTGATCATTATGCCATGGCAAGGGTTCTCTTTTCATACGTCGCAAATCAAATTGATGATACTTTGTATTTACCTAAGCAGAAAACTCCCGTCATAAACAGCATATATCAGTCGATATTTGAAAATCCTGTCTATTTTCGTGTCTCTACAAAAATAAGTGAGCAAAAAGTGGCAGTAAAAATGCTGCCAGAACACTTAGATTCGATAGCTTGGATCCAAACAGTTATGCCAATTGTGTATGCAAATTCAATGGCAATGAATCAAGGTATTCTTCTTTGGCAACGTGCTTTTAATGCGGCCTTAAAATTAGAAACATACTTTAATCATTTTACCTATCCTAAAATGTCTGAAGTTTCTCCCGTGGTTATAGTAGATAGACCGCTAGTAAAAACAGATATTTATATTGCACCCAAAAATAATACCGATTTCTTAGTTACAACTGATCTATTTAGAGCGTCTGCCATGTTAATTGCAAAAGATCCTGGTAAGGCATTGGAATATATAGCTGGTGGTGTTTTAAAAAAGGGAAATCCCGAGTTATCTTCTTTGCTTTTCACATTATCGGGAAATGCTTATTTTGATCTCGATTTGCTTAGATGGGCACGGCGCTCTTATTCTTGGGCGGAATTATTTTCTCAAGCTGCGGCAAATAAAGTACCAAGTTCTCTGTTTTATGGTGCTGAAACAAGTTACTGGTTAGGGCATTATGACATTGCCAAAAAGGGATTTGAACGCTTTTTAACACTTATTGGAGATCCTGAATACAGTCCTTGGGCTTATTTGCGCCTCGCAGAAATAGCAGAAAAAGAAGGAAGTACAGCAAAAGCAAAAAACAGTTATGAAATGATTCTTAGAAAATTCTATAAGCATCCCGTAGCATCCGATGCGCAGGTACGGCTCTTTTGTCTTTATGAAGGCTCATTATCTAAAAATGCTCAACGTGTTGAATATGAAAAAGTCAGTGAGAAAATAAAAAATGCACGAGAAGCCCTTAAGAAACAAGCTAAAGCTTGTATGTTGAAAGTAGACTTAGAGAATTTGCAAGCAGATTCACAAAATGACACTCAAAACAATGTTGTAGAACGTTCTTTAAAACAGAAAAAAGCGGTTGAAGACTATATCAAGGAATTTCCTGATAGTGAATTTATTGGACTTTTTACGAGTCGCATTAAAGAATTAGAGCTCTCTGTTGGGACTTTTTTGGCAACTGAAAATGCATGCTTTAAACTTATTGATTATTATAAAAAAAACAAATCTGCTCTTTTAACCCTTGAAAAAACAAATCATAATTATGTTAAAGGGTTAAAATGGGGGCAAGAAGAAAATTTAAAACTATTAAGGTGTAGTGCTTTTGTTAAAGAGTTTCCATTATGGAATGAAATGCGGCGATCAGAAGTCGGTAAAGATGGTGAGCCGCTCCATACTGAATTTTATCAGATGATGCTTGCTCCGTCTGTAGAAAATGCCTTAAAGGCTTATAATAATTTAAAAAAGAGCAATTTGCAGTGGAGCACAAAACTTTCGCAAATTGAAAAGGCAAATTTTGATGTCATTTTAAAAGATGATTTTTGGGAAATGCTGACTCTCAGGGAGTTGGTTAAATTCGACTTATTATCGGCTCCTGCAGCGCATAATCTTCTTAACAATGCAGTTTCAGTGGATTTATTTAAAGATCCCAAACAAATTTTTTCCTCAAAAACATTATGCAGTTGGATGCTAAGAGCTTCAGTGCAATTTAGCACTGAAAAATGGACCCAAATAGCTAAAACTAAAGATAAAAAAGAATGGCTTGCGCTTTTATTTAATAAAGAATCAAATAAAACAACTACCTGTGAAAATGGATTTGCAAAAGCGTTATTCACTTATTCTTTAAAAAATCCCAATAATTTTTTTGATGAAAACATTATATTACCTTATTTAGAAAAAAAAGGAATTGAAAATGGTGCAGAAGAATGGCTGCAATATGTTCAAAGAATTGAAAAAAAACGTGGAGCGCAAGATGTTGAAGTACAAGCTATTTATCGCAAGCTGTTGAAAGGAGCGAAAGATCCCCTAGTCAAAGAAGCTGCAGATTATTGGTTTAAGAAGAATATGCCAGATCAAACCGATAAGTTATTATGGTAAGAACAAACTTACTTTTTAGGAGTCGACATGGGAGAAATTGTTCAACTATCTAAAAAAAGAGAACAAAAAGAAAAAAAGGCGCAAAAATCACAGGTTAAAGCACCTGATGGGCAGACCGTACGATTGTGGCGTCTTTCCATGGAAATTGATGATTTGATAAAAAAGGGTGTCATGAATGATTCTTTGCCTCCAGATGAAATTGCTACTATTCTATCTCATAGACTGGGTACTTTAATTTCTTGTTGTGATAATCCTGAAGAACTTGCTAAATTTTGTGCCCATATTATTGAGCGTATGAATTCTAATTGTATTACAGGTGAACCTGCATGACAAACAATTTGTCTTTTGATTGGGAAAGAGATGATTACGTCAGAATTAGTGGAATGATTGATGAAAATGCTGATTTCAGTGAATTGTATAAATTACCACATGAAGTTTTATTTATTGATCTGAAAGGCGTGCATAGGATCAACAGCAGTGGCGTGAGAAAATGGGTTTTAGCTTTAGATAAACTAAAAGATGTTGAAATACATTATATTAATTGTTCTTTTCCTGTAGTCGATCAATTGTCGATGGTTCCTGAATTTATTAATAAAAAATCTTATGTAGAGTCATTTGAAGCGCGTTACGTTTGTGAAAATGATAATTCCACACATATTTTTAATTTAGTTGTTGGATTTGATATTCAACCTGGACAAAAAAAATATGAAGATGGTCCTGAAAGATTATGTCCGAATTGTAAACAAAAATTAGAATTTGATCACAACCCCGATAGCTATCTTTATTTTCTAACAAATCTGCACACTAAAAAAAAGTAGCAAATTAATTTCATAACCTTGCTGTTAAGTCGGCAAAAAGTTATATCTCTTTGTACATAAATATTTTGTATGAGGTGGTTATGGCTAAACTAGATGCATTAAATTCTTGGTTAATTTCTCTTAGACCTTTTGGATTAACAAAAAACGAAGAAATAAAAAGTAAATTAGAAGCACAAAATATAGAAGTTTATGATTTTACTTTAGGAGATCCTAAAGAACCCACCCCCGATTTTATTAAAAAAGCGTTAATTGATAATATCGATCCCATAAGCCAATACCCCCAAAATGTGGGATCGCAACAATTAAGGCAAATTTGTGCTAAATGGGTCAATACACGCTTATCTGTTGAAATAAATCCACAAAATCAAATAATCTCTTCGAATGGTAGTAAAGAAGCCGTTTTTCATATTCCACATGTGCTATTAAATTCTTCTTCGTCACGCCGTATTATCATTTTACCAGAACCAGGATATCCTGTTTACAAAGCTGGAACGGTATTAGCAGGTGGTATTCCTTATGCTAATCCATTAAAAAAAGAAAAAGGATACATATTTGATCCTAAAGAAATTCCAACTGAAATCACAAATCAAATTGCAGCTATTTGGTTATGTTACCCTCATAATCCAACGGGGGCAGTGATAAATAAAAAACAAATGGAAACTATATATGAATGGGCATGTAAACATGAAATTATTATTTTATCCGATGAATGTTACATTGATATGTATTATGAAGGAAAAGAAATACCGCTATCTTTTTTAGAAATTTCTAAAAGTAATAATTTTAATAATGTTTTGTGTTTCTTTTCATTAAGTAAAAGAAGTGGGATGACAGGATACCGATCTGGTTTTGTTGCTGGTGATTCTGAATTACTAACATTATATGCAAAATATCGTTTAAATGTAGGGCTTGGTACGCCCGATTTTGTGCAAAAAGCAGCAATTGCTGCTTGGAGTGATCAAAAACATGTTCTAGAACGAAATAAAATTTTTGCTGAAAAAAGACAAAAAATCGATCAATTTTTTATGAAAAATAATATTTCAGTGTTACCTAGTAATGCTACGTTTTATGTTTGGGTAAATATACCAGCTTCTTATGATTCAGATATTCAATTTGTAAATAAAATTTTAGAATCTACAGGAATTATGTTGACTCCTGGTTCAGTATTTGGTGAATCTTGTAACAGAAATTTTAGAATGGCTTTAGTTCCTACGGTTTCAAAAATTTCTGAGTGTTTAGCAAAATGGCAAGCAAAAATTGATGCTGGAGAATTTCAACTATGATGACATTAACTTTTCAAGAACTAGACGATTTGGAAAATAATATTAAATTATTAGTAAATGATAACGAATTATTGCAAAGAAAAACTTCACAAGATCTTGTTTATCAATGTATCCGCTATCTTGAAAATGGTTCACTGCGTGTTGCTTCTCCTAAAGGTGAAGGTCCTAACTGTGGAGAAGTAGAAATGCGTGAACTTTCTGAATGGGAAGTGCATCCTTGGGTTAAACAGGCTATTTTACTTGCAATGAAAATGCGGACACCTGAAAGTTTTAAATGGGAATTGACTGGAAATTTAAAAAATACAGCGCAAGGTAGAGTGCATGCAGGAGTTCTTGGTTATCATGACAAACTAGATGTTAGAAAAGATCTTGCAGCTTTTGGTGTGCGCTCGGTGTATGGCTCTATTGTGCGAGAGGGAGCATACGTTTCTAAAGGTGCTATATTAATGCCAAGTTTTGTGAATATAGGTGCGTGGGTAGGGTTAGGAACTATGATTGATACCTGGGCCACAGCTGGGAGTTGTGCACAAATTGGTAAAAATGTGCATGTTGCAGGAGGAGTGGGTATCGGAGGTGTATTAGAGCCTGAGAATGCCAAACCAGTTATGATTGGAGATAATGCTTTTTTAGGCAGTCGTGTCATTGTTGTGGAAGGAACTGTCGTCAGTGAAGGAGCTATTTTAGCTGCGAATGTTTCATTAACTTCTTCGACACCTATTTATGATGTTACAAATGCGGAGAAAAAAGAATATCGTGGTTTTGTTCCGCCAAATGCAGTGGTAGTGGCAGGGACACGAGTTAAATCTTTCCCTGGTGGAGAAGTACCAATTCAATGCGCCTATATTATAGCTTATCGTAGTGGAAAAAGTGATTCCAAGGTTAGTTTAAATAATATTTTAAGAGAAACAGGAATACCAATTTAATCAATATAATTTATATTGATTTTTTCCAAGCAAGTTTTTTTTCCAACCATCTACTTAATGTTGTAAATGCAAAACAAATAATAAAGTAAATGACAGCTAGAAATATAAATATTTCAGCTGCATAATTTTGGGTTCTATTGTTTATTTGTTGTGCTACTTGAGTTAATTCAGACACACCTACAATATAACCTAAAGAAGTATCTTTTATTAACGAAACAAATTGATTCACAAATGAAGGGATCATATTTCTCAATCCTTGAGGCAAAACGACATAACGCATTGTTTGCCAATAGGTCATACCGCTTGACATTGAAGCTTCAGTTTGTCCTTTTGGTATACTTGCAATACCCGCTCTAACTATTTGAGAAATATAGCAGGATGTAAATATTGTTAATGCACAAATAACGGTTCCATTCTCAGGAAATTTTCCGCCAGAAATCATTGGTAATAAAAAAAACATCCAAAATATGACCATGAGTAAAGGCATTGCTCGGATAAAATTAACTATAATTGAAATTGGAATTCTGATATAATTATTGCGAGAAATGCATAATAGACCTAAAATTAAACCACCAATTATCGATAAAATAACCGAAATAAATGCTAAAATAAGAGTTAAAGCAAGACCACCTAAAGGTCCATTAGGATAACGACCAATCATGAGCTGCAAAAAATTATTATAAATTACGGTTAAATCAAAAATACTTTCCATTTCAAGCAGTTCCTTTTCCAAGTGGGTTAAGAACTTTCTTGTCGTAAAGAGTAATAATTCCAGAAATTAGAAATGAAAAACACACATAAATAAAAGTAGCAGCAAAAAAAGCTTCAAAACTTTTAAAAGACTGACTTTCAATTTGTCTTGCTTGGTAAGTAATTTCTGCTACACCTATTACCATTGCCATAGATGAGTTCTTTGCTAAATTTAAAAACTGATTAATTAAAGGTGGGATTGTTAATCTCACTGCTTGGGGAAGAATTATATAATGCATCGATCTGACATAAGAAAAACCACTGCTTCGTGCTGCTTCCATTTGTTCCTTTGGTATTGCAGAAATTCCTGAACGAATATCTTCTGCTATAAATGCGGAAGTATAAAATGTTAATGCAATAACTGCAGCAGCAAATTCAAAATTCAGACTATTAAGCCATTCATTAACAATTGTTGGTAAAACTTGATATGAACCAAAATACCAAAAAAACAATTGTACAATTAAAGGAGTATTTCTAAAAAATTCAAGGTAACATTGTGCTAACCATCTTAACGGAGTGAAAGAAGTTAAACGCATGACTGCTAAATTTAGTCCTAGGAAAAAAGCCAAAATACATGAAATAACAGATAATTCGATCGTTGTAATTACTCCGTCAAAAAGCATTTGGGAATATTTATCTGATAGCAAAATAGCGAAATCAAATTGATATGCTGACATAAAATCAATCCTAAGTTAAAAAATGAAAAGATCTAGGGAGTGATTTTAAAATCTTTCACAAGTGGAACAGAAGAATTAGGACCAAACCATTTGGTAAATATTTCATTTGCTTTACCTGATTTTTCAAGTTCAAGTAAAGTTTCATTAACTACTTTTAATAGTTCAGGATTTTTTTTGTTAACACCAAGGCCATAAGGTTCTTTAGATATATCAAATGTAGGTAATTCAAAATCGGCTTTTTTCGTAGCCTTTGCTAGTATTCCTGCTAATATTGACTCATCAGTTGTAATGGCAAAGACTTTTCCTTGTTGCAAAGCTAAAAATGCTTGAGGGTAATCATCAAATGAAAGAATTTTTGCACTAGGTATAGCTTTTGCTGCATTAATTTCAGATGTTGAGCCTTTTGTAGTTCCTATTTTTTTATTTTCTAAATCTTTTATTAATTTTACAGTTCCTTTTTTGACAATAAATTTTTGTTTTGAAACAAAGTAAGGATAACTAAAATCAATTTGTTTTGCTCTTTCTGGTGTAATTGTCATTGTACACGCTAATAAATCAACATTTTCTTCCATCAGTAATGGAATTCTGTTCGCAGAAGTCACAGGTTTTAATTCGATATTAACACCTAATTTATCCGCGACAGCTTTTGCAAAGTCGATATCATAT
>CAYSZE010000366.1:0-16789 GCA_964435255.1 uncultured Oligoflexia bacterium | reverse complement strand
TTTCTGCATCAAGAATTGCAAACTCTTTATCACGTTTAATTTTGCCACTTTTAAGCCATTTTATGCATATAAAAAAGAAAAAAACTTGGCTCAGAAATAAGATAAACCCGATACATAAAAGTAAAGCCACATAGTTCATCTTAAAACACCACTTGTATTTAAGTATTCATCAAGGATAGTTTCATCAACATTATCAATTGTTAAATTTTCACAAAGTATTTGATATCTGGTCCCGCGCTTTAAAATTTCCTCGACACTTAAGACTCTTGCTAATACTTGGAAAAATGTAGGCGCTTCTGTATGTCTGTATTCAACTATTTTAGATTTTCGTGACCAGTAATCAGGTAATTCCACCCATATTCTTAACAAACTTCCTTTTTTGAATTCTGTTAACGATTGAAATAACATTCCTTTGGTTGAAATACCTATGCTTTCAGTAAGCAGCATTTTATTAGGAGTATTAGAAATTTTATACTCACAAAACTTCATAGGAATTTTTTTAGTAACAAGTTTTAAATCAAATGGAGTAGGTATAGGAATAGTTGTTGCGCCAGCTTGACTTAATTCCTCGATATCCTCAATGGTGAGATTTTTATGCATAAGAATATAAACCTTCTTTAATGAAAGGTAAAAATTTTATTTCTTAGCAAAGATCTTATCAATTTTTTCTTTCATCGTAGCTGCATTAAATGGCTTTACTATATAATTACTGACACCACTTTTAACTGCTTCAACAATGTTATCTTTGTCTGCTTCTGCTGTTACCATTAAAAAAGGTAAATTTTTAATACGTTCATCTTTGTGAGCTCTGACTGATTTCAATAACTCAATCCCAGTCATATTAGGCATGTTCCAGTCACTGACAATAAATTCAATCGCAGGGTTAATAGCCAATGTGTTTAAAGCAAGTTGCCCATCTTCAGCTTCGACAATATTCTGATAACCAAGTTGTTTTAATACACTTTTAACAATTTTTCGCATTGTGGGGAAGTCGTCTACAACAAGTATCAGAGAGTCCTTTGTTATAGGTTTATAATTTGGCATTTAACTATACTCCTTTATAACTTAACACTATTCTTGCAGAAGATGTCTCAGTTTTAACTTCATTTTCTGCACAGCTTGGGTATGAAGCTGAGAAACACGAGACTCTGTAACATCTAGTATTCGGCCAATTTCTTTTAAATTTAAGTCCTCATAATAATACAAACTCAAAACCAATTTTTGTTTTTCTGGCAATTCTTCTACTGTTTTTATAATAATATCGCGAACTCCTTTATTCTTCAACTGCATAAAAGGATTCTTTGAATTTGGATTTTCTAAACATTCCAGTAAAGATTTTTTGTCGCTTGAACTCGTCCCTCCTAATTCTTCTAGGCTCATCATTGAAACTCTTGTGCGCCCCATCCGTTCTTGATACTCTTCCAAGGGTACTTCTAAAAAGTCTGCGACTTCTCTTTCCGTAGCTGGCCTTCCAAATTTATGTTCCAATTCTAACTTAGCTTTGTCTTCTTTTTTGTTACTTTCTCTAACGCTGCGCGGAACCCAATCCTGATTACGCAACTCATCGAGCATTGCCCCACGCACACGAAATTCAGCATAAGTTTTAAATTTATTGTCGCGACTGGGATCATATTTGTCAATTGCATCCATTAAGCCTATAACTCCAGCAGAAAAGAGATCATCTAAATCAATATTTGAAGGCAGTCTGGCAGCAATTTTTTGGGCAATATATTTTATAAGAGGCGCATAATCCATAATAATTTGATTACGCATAGGATCGCTTGTTAAAGGAACAGCTCTTGTCTGATTTTGAGGAATTTTTTTAGACTTATGCTTTTCTTCATTATCTTCTTGCGAAAGTTTCTTTTGTGCTGATCCCGAATAAGCCATGATCCCTCCGTTTTTTCGGATAAATTATTTATATCCAACAATATCTGGTGAATTTGCTGCTACCATTTTCCGCCAAAAGAACTGCATTGTTCCTTTTAGTTGTCCAACTGTTCCTTGGGTGATTATCTGTCTAGAGATATCCCGTAAACCCTGTGAAGCTTGAGAAAAAGGATATTTTTGTACATAAGGCACCCTGTCTCTAACTGAATTACGCACAACTTCATCAAAGGGAATATGCCCTAAATACTCAACTCTAACTTGTAAATATTCATCTGACAGAGTTGAAATTTTTTCATAAATTTTCTTAGCTTCAATATCATTTCGAACCATATTTACAATTAATTTAAAATTTGTTTCAGCTGTTGTTTGAGATAAAATTTTTATACTTGCGTAACAATCTGCTAAACTCGTAGGCTCTGGGGTAACAACCATAATAATTTCAGATGAAGAGGAAGTCCAATATTGCACATTTTTAGAAACTCCAGCAGGCGTATCTATTATGACCACGTCAAACTCTTCATCCAAAGATTCAATTTGATCTAGCAGCATAATTTTTTGTAATTTATCGAGCTCAGGCACCCGCATAACACCACTAGAAGAAGGAATTATCCTTACACCTTCAGTCCCTGTCATAATTATATCTTTCAAATGTCTTTCACCGCATAGAACATCATCCAATGTAAATTGCGGACGCAAATTTAAAACCACATCTAAATTTGCCAAGCCAAAATCTCCATCAATAAGTAATGTTCGCATTCCCATGCGCGCCATACAGAGACCTAAATTTGCCGTCGTTAAAGTTTTTCCAACACCACCTTTACCACCCGAAACAGCTAAGACAGTAGGAATTTTCTGTTTATATTGAATTGGTTTATGAAAATTGATATCTTCTTTTTGAATATTTCTCATCATTTCTCTTAAACTAGAAGCTTGATCAAACACATTATCCTCCAAAAAACGCTCGTATTTATTTAGAGTTTAAGTAACCGTTCAACAACCCGTTCTTTTGATGCAATTTCAATATCTTCTGGAACTCTTTGTCCAGTGGTAAAGTAACTTAATGGTAATTTATTCTGCACACTTGTATTTAATATTTCACCAAATGCCCAAGATTCATCTAATTTTGTAAAAATGAGACTTGTTGGAGTTAAAAAACGAAATCCTCTAATTGTCTCATCAATATCTCTTTGCTTCATAGTGCAAGAAAGTACTAAATGAAATTCTATCGGCATAGGTGCTTCTGCTAGTTTCTTTAATGTTTCCATTTGATCTGTAAATCTTGAACTTCTTCCTGCTGTATCAATTAAAATGTAGTCATAATTATTATGCTTAGAAATATAATTAACTAATTCATTTTTGTCAGAAATTTCTGCAAAAGGACAATCCAAAATTTTTGAATAGACTCTTAATTGATCACTTGCTGCTATGCGATAGGTGTCCATTGAAATTAACTCTACAGAGGCAGAATCAGTAATTTTTAATTTTGCAGCAACCTTTGCTAAAGTCGTTGTTTTACCAACACCTGTAGGACCAACAAAACAAATCACTTTTTTTCTATTTGGTTCAACACGAAATGGACCTGTTACTTTTAAATATTTAAATATAAATTTTATTGCTGAACTTAAATAAAAATCTTTTGTCTTTTCTGGAGAATTAATGAGTTCTTCTTTTGTCTTAGGATCTTCCAGTGCGATTAACCAACTTGTCAAATGACTGATAAAATTTTCAGACACTCCCGCACTTCTTAATCGTATGCCAATATCAGTAATATGCGAATTAGCATGCTCAGATGACTGTTTATATTTTTCGCGCATGATATCATGAAGTAATACTTTAATTTCTTGCATTTGTTCTGTAATATCAACTTGAGGTAGCGACTCAAGTTCTTTTCGTACTTTAGAAATTTCCGATTTTAATACACTCATTTCTTCTAAGGTTTGTTCATTTATTTCTGACTTATTTTGTGTTATTGGTAATTCTTTTGTGAGCAAACGGTCTCGAATTGGTTCTTTCCCCAAAGCATTGGCAAGAGAACGAGCCATATTTCTAGTTTCTTGGTTTAAAGTTGTTAAAGTTGGAGATAGTAAAGGGGTTTTATTCCGATTAAGTGTTGGATCCCCCTTCACAACAGTCGCCTCATTTTTAGGTTTAATTCTGGGGAAATCCACCTTGGGCAAATGTTCAGCCGATTTAGGGTTGATTACTTTACCATGCACAGTTGCGCTAGGAGAAGCTGTGACTTCATAAATGCGGCAATTTTTTTGTAATTCTTCTGAATATATTTCTTTTTCTTTAGTAGATAAAATGACAGCATCTCTTCCTAATTCTAACTTAACAAGTTTTATAGCATCTTGGAGAGAAAATGATTCGAATTTTCTAATTTCCATTTTAGATCCTTTTAAAACAGATTACATTAAGTAATTAACTCTAAATTTCTAATATTAACATCATGTGGTATTTCATCGTAAGAAAGTACAACAAGTTGTGGAATATATCGTGAAACTAATTTTTGAAATGCTTGTCTCATTCTTGCGCTTATTAATAAAAGAGGTTGAGTTCCTTCTTTATCAAATATTTGTATTCCTTTTAAAAGTTTTTGTAATATTTCTTGCGCATTCTTTGCATCAAGATTTAAATATGTCGAACCATTTTCAGTTGTAACTAAACCACCAGATAAAATATCTTCAATTAAACGATCAAAAGTAACAACCACTAACTCATCCTTTTCATTAATATATTTCTGAATAATATTGCGCCCAAAACTTTTACGACATAATTCAGAAAGTACGTCAGGATTTTTTATTATTCTACAGTGATCAGCTAAGCACTCAAATAGGGTAAGAATGTCTCGCACTGACACATCTTCACGCAGCAGGTTTTGCATGACTTTAACAACTTCTCCTAATGTTAATCTATCTGATTGCATCACTTCTTCTACAACTTTTGGATTTGATTCTTTTAATTTATCAATTAAATATTGCACATCTTGCCGAGTTAATAATTCTGCTGCATGTTCTTTTAAAACTTTTGTAATATTCGTTGCAATAACTGTTGAACAATTAACAACTGTATATCCTCTAAAAACGGCTTCCTCTTTATCACGTTTATGAACCCAAATTGCTGGTAAACCATAAACTGGATCTTTTGTAATTTCTCCTGAAATTGGTAATTCAACCCCACCAGGATCCATGGCCAAAAAATAATCAACCATTAAATTCCCAGCTGCAATTTTGTTACTTTTTAATAATATTTGATATCCGCCTGGTTCTAATTGTAAATTATCTCGCAACTGAACTTGCGGAATAATAATTCCCATTTCTTGCGCAAATTGTTTTCTAATTCCTTGAATTCTATCTACTATTTCGCCATCTTGCGCTGGATCTATTAGTGGAACAAGTCCATGTCCTACTTCTACAGCTAACATGTCAACTCGCATTAAATTATCTAGACTTGTACTCTCTTTCTCATCTTTTCGCCGCTCATCAGTTTCTTTTAAAGTTTCCTCACTTAATTTTTTATCTTTAATCCACTGTGCTGACATACGTCCAAGTAAAATTAATAAACTCGATAAAACAAAAAAAGGAATTTTGGGAAATCCAGGAATAATTGCTAAGAAAAAGATAAGTCCTGCAGCAATATAAAATGCTTTAGGATGGATACGAACTTGCTTTAAAACTTCAGAACCTAAATTTCCTTCACTGGTTGCCCTAGTAACAATTATACCCGCAGCTGTTGAAATCATAAGCGCAGGGATTGCACTTATTAATCCATCTCCAACCGCAAATAAAGTAAATTTAGCGGCAGCATCTGTTGGGGTTAAAGAATGCATTAAAACACCAATAGCAAAACCAACAATAATATTAACTAGAGTAATAATAATTCCAGCAATTGCATCCCCACGCACAAACTTACTGGCACCATCCATTGCACCATAGAAATCGGCTTCATTTTCTACTGCTTTTCTTCTTCTTTTAGCTTCATCTGCATTAATATGACCTGCATTTAATTCGGCATCTATTGCCATTTGCTTACCAGGCATAGCATCTAGTGTAAATCGAGCGGCAACTTCAGCAACGCGGCCAGCGCCTTTAGTAATGACAATAAAATTAATGACCATTAGGATAATAAAGATGACAAAACCAACAGCAAAATTTCCACCAACCACTACTTTACCAAATGCCACCACTAAATTAGCAACATCACCTTCTGCACCATGTAATAATATATTTCTTGTAGTAGCTACGTTTAATGAAAGCCTGAATAAAGTTGAAATTAATAAAAGAGTTGGAAAAACACCGAATTCAAGTGGTTTTGTAATGTAAATACTAACCATTAAAATAATTAATGCAGCTGAAATACTTATAGCAAGTAAAAAATCTATAAAAAATGCCGGTAAAGGAAATATCATCATTAAAACAGTACCGACTATGATTGAAGCCATTATAATATCTGGACTTCGCGATAGAAAGTTACTTGATTTAATGCCTCCTAATTCTGAGACATTTGTACTTGCTTTAGCCATAAATTATTCCTTAAAATCTATCAAAATACTTCTTACCACGCATTTGATAAATATATTTGATTACTTCAATTACAGATTGGTATAAAGATTGTGGAATTTCTTGCCCAACTTTTACAGTTTTGTAAAGAGTTCTTGCTAACGGTTTATTTTCTACAATCATTATGTCATTACTTTTTGCAATTTCACGTATCTTGAAAGCAATTAAATCTTGGCCTTTTGCTACAACAATAGGAGCATTCATTCCTTTCACATACCTAACAGCTACAGAAAAATGTTCTGGATTGGTCACAACAAATGTTGCTTTAGGCACATCTTTTAAACTTTTACGCATTACCAAATCACGTGCCATTCTTTTTCTTTGGGATTTTAGTAATGGATCTCCTTCATGCCTTTTAACTTCTTCTTTTACTTCTTGTTTAGTCATTTTCATGTCATTATTTAATTTCCACAAATTATATGTAAAATCCCCTGTTCCAATGAAAATTCCGGCAATACACATTAGTAGTAACAAATGAAAAACAGACTTTCCTAGCTGTTTTAAATAATCTATATTATTAAAAAAATAATCTTCACTAGCTTGAAATATTTCTGATTTTAAAATGAGATAAATTAAAACTGATAAAATCATGCATTTTAATAATATTTTAGAAGTTTCAATTATTAGTGATAAACTAAACATACGTCCTAAACCTGAAACAGGATTAATTCGAGAAATATCAAAACTTATTTTTTTCCATGACCAATTAAATTTAGTTAATAATAAACCAAAAAGTACAGGAAATATTGTACATAAAAATACAATTAATAAGAAATGTGGAATTATCGGAGAAACAGAATAATAAACAATTTTTATAAGACTTGAATAGTCAACAAAATATGAGGGAAATCCTAACCATGATCTGTTAAAGACTAGACGAAAACTTTTTAGTAAATCATTTACATAAAAATAAAAATAAGCGGTAAATAATATTAATGTAACAACTGACACCACTTCTTTAGGACTGGCAACATTACCTTCTTCTCTAAACTGATTACGTTTTTCATCAGTAGCTTCTTCTGTTTTGTCTTGAAAACTTTTTTCTTCTCTGCTTTCCATAAATTCTTAAATCCTTAAGGCTGAGAAGTAGGAATAAATACACGCCGCATAGAATCAAACCACATGACTTCTTTTTGCATGCCGTAATTTCCTAAAACATTAAGGTAAGAGGTCAAGCTTAAATAAAG
Source organism: uncultured Oligoflexia bacterium (assembly GCA_964435255.1). GTDB lineage: Bacteria > Bdellovibrionota_B > Oligoflexia > Silvanigrellales > Silvanigrellaceae > Silvanigrella. The sequence continues at coordinate 9,153 of CAYSZE010000366.1, read as the reverse complement.
AACTATTAATGCTATTATAAAGCTAATTGGAAAACTATTAATGAAAACATTTAACGATGGTAATGCTCTATTCAATAAACCTAATGATAAATTTATTAAAATTTGAACCGTCATAATTGGTGCTGCTAATCGTAAACCCAAAACGAAAGCTTCTTGTGCAATATTTATAGCAACTTTTGCCAAAGATGCTGAAGCAGCAGAAGGGCCTATTGGAATATATATAAATGATTTAAAAAGACCTTCAATAAAAACATGATGAACATTAAGCGTTAAGATAAGTAAAATGGCAAACCAATTTTTTAACACAGAAAAAGATGACTCATGATCATTCAAGCCAGGACTAAACATCGATGCCACTTGAAAACCCATGTTTATACCAACGGTATGTGAGGCAATTGATACTGCTGAAATAACCAACTTTGCTGCAAATCCAACAGAAAATCCAAATAAAACTTCTCTAACGGTTGCAATTGCTAAAGTAAAACTACTCCATTGCAAGACATTATCTTTTTGTAATATTTTTTCAGAAACTACTGGATAAATAAAAAAAGTAAAGGCAAGTCCTAAAACAATTCTTAACCGCACAGGAACAACTTGATCACCAAAAATAGGAAGAAAGAAAAAAATTGTTACAATTCGGAGAAAAACCATTATAGGGAATGGCCAAGTTTGTGGATTTAATTCAACAACTGATAAAATATCCATAAAAACTCTTTATTTTTGCTTTGCATACTCAGGAATTTTATCATAAATTCTATGAGTATAATCGTTTAATTTTCTTAACATCCATGGAGATAAAATAATCAATACAACAATCATAGCTGCAATTTTTGGTAAAAAACTGAGTGTTGATTCATTAATTTGAGTTGCTGCTTGAAAAATACTAACAAGTAGTCCAATTATCATTGCTACTCCAAGCAATGGTAAAGAGATTTCAACTGTAATATAAAGAACAGATAAAATAACATCTACAACTTGTTGATTGTTCATGTTACATCCTAATTAAAACTTTTAATTAAAGATCCTGCAAGTAAACCCCAACCATCAACGACAACAAATAAAATTAATTTAAGTGGTAAACTAACGACAGTAGGTGGTAACATCATCATCCCCATAGCCATAAGCACACTACTGACAATCATATCTATTACAATAAAAGGTAAATAAACTAAAAATCCTATTTGAAATGCTGTCTTTAACTCACTAATTACAAAAGAAGGAACAAGTATTCTCATAGGTACATCTTCTTTTGTTGCAGGACGTTCAGATTTACTCATCTGATAAAACAATTTTAAATCATCAGATTTTACTTGCGCCATCATAAATTCATGTAAAGGCTTTTGACCAATTTCAAGTGCTTGAGGAGTAGTGATATCTTTTTGTAAGTAAGGAACAATTGCTTGATCATAAATTTTAGTAATAGCTGGAGACATGACAAAATAAGTTAAAAACAAAGACAATGCTATTAATATTTGATTCGGTGGCATAGTAGGAGTTCCTAATGCCTGCCGTAAAAAAGACAAAACAATTAATATTCTTGTAAAAGCACTCATAAGAAGTAAAATAGCAGGACCAAATGTCAATAAAGTTAATACTGCTAAAACTTTTAAAGCTGGTATGTAGTCATCCTGATTTTCGCCATTTGCTATATTAATTGAAAAAACTGGCATTTGGCTTTTATTTAAATCTAATTTATTTTGAACATTTTTGTTATCAGTCTGCCAATTTTTTTCATAATTGTTTTTATTATTTTGTGCTGCTGTTGTTTGCTGCTTTTGTGCAAATACAGAAGCACAGAATAGAAATGATATGAGCAAAATTTTTAAATATAAGATAATTCTCACATCAATTTCCTTAAAAATTAGTTCAATGGTTTCATTGAACGGAGTTTTTCCCTAATTAAATTTGTAACATTTTCAACACTATCAACATCTTCATCCCGTTTTTTTACTTCCTTCTTTCCTTCATTTTCAAATTGATTTGCTAAATATTTTGGAAAAGAATCGCCTTTTGTATTTAGACTATTATTTTCAGAAATCGTAGATTTTTTTTGCCCCAAAGTGTTTGAATTAATACTTTTTAAAGCTCTTAGTAAAATATCAGATTTTTTTTCACCTAATTTTTCTTTTTCTGTTTGCTGATATTGACTAACTTCGCTTTTTTCAGTTAATAATTTTTCATTATTTTTTGGTAAAATAAATTTATCGCTTATTTGAACTTGTTTTCTTTCATTATAATTCCTACTTACATAATTACTATTTATTTCAGTTAAAAATTGGATTCCTGCTTCTGTATTTGATACTACAATTTCTTGATCTCTTATTTTTAAAATCATGACTTGTCTTTTAGGAGATATAGGTAAAGTTGAAATGATATCCATCATCTTTTCATTTTTATTATTAGAAAAAATAAACCCTTTTTTCTTAAATTTAGTTAATATAAACCCAAGAAAACCTAAAATACATACAAAGAAGCTTGAAATTAAAAAGACCTTCCATAACTCAGACTGTCTTGATGGTTGTTCATTTTCTTTAAGAACTATGTTCATATTTTTCTTTGAATTTTCATTTTTCTTTTTTGTAATAGTTTGACCAATAAGATCATCAAATGTCTTTTGGCTTTTTACATCACTTTGGGATTCTGTTTCATTTTTTAAATTTGCCAAATTTCCATTATTTAAATTTTGTTTTGTTTCATTATTTGGTGGTGAAATCGTATTTAAACTGTTTAAACTTGATAAAGGTTCATCATTATTAATGAATGAATTTTTAATATCTTTTCTCACCTGCATTTCATCATGTCTTTTTTCTGGATACTGAATAGGTGGAACTGAATTATCAAAATTTTCTTGTGAGAGAGCTACTTGGCTTATTAATAAAATTACTGCTCCCAAAAAAACTGTTAACTTATTAGACATAATGAGTACCTCTTTCAATTTTTTTAGACACTTTCACCAGAGTGTGCTTCATCCATACCAACACCACTCATGACATCTGTTAAGCGAACTCCAAATTTTTCATTCACAACTACAACTTCTCCCATTGCTACTAACTTATCGTTCACATAAATTTCCATTGGTTCACCAGCCATTTTATCTAATTCAATAACTGAACCTTGACCTAGTTGCAGAAGGTCATTCACTAATAGTTTTGTTCTTCCTAATTCAACTGTTACTTTAAGAGGAACATCAAGCACCATTTTCATGCGTGAAAGATCGATATTTTTTAAAGAATCATCATCTTTTACTGATTGTCCCGACCCTCCTCCTGTGGCAGCAGGAGGTGAAGAGGCTTCACCGCCACCAGCATCTCCACCAGAGGAATCACCTTCATCTCCTGGTTCTAAGCCAAAATCTTCGGGTCTAAATCCTTCATTTAAATCAGCCATTAATAGTCTCCAATTATTTCAGTTATTTTGATTGCTTTATTGCCACGAATAATTCCAGGAACTCCTCTAAATTTATGAATCCCTTCAATAACAATGTCTAAAGGTTTATCTGCATCTCGATCCAATATAAGAACATCACCTTTACTGAGTTCCATTAAGTCACGTAAATTGATCCAACAATTTCCTAAATTGCAAATCATATTTACACTTGTTCCCATTAATTGGGTTTTAATTCTATTAATCCAAATATGATCAACTTCTAATTGCTCATTTTGGAAACCGACACTTAGTTTAGATTTAATAGGTTCAAGAGTAGAATAAGGAAACACTAGTTTTATTGAACCACTCATTTTTTCAAGTTCAACATCAAAAGCTGTTGAAATAACCACATCACTTGGTGGAACAATAGCAACAAATTGTGGATTAATTTCGGTTCGTGAGTATGTTATTTTAAGAGGAAATACTGGTGCCCATGCTTTTTCTAAATCGTCAACAGCAGACATAACAACACGTCTAGCAACTTTAATTTCTATTTGAGTAAAGTCTTTTCCTTCTATTTTAGTATAAGGAACATCTGATCCACCAAATAAACTATCAACAAGAGCATAAAGTAACTTACTTTCAATAACCATAACAGCAGACCCACGGAGAGGCTCAATCCGTAAAATATTTAAACAACTTGGTAATGGTAGAGAATTCATAAACTCACCAAATTTAATTGGCCCCGAGCTATTAACCCCTATATTTGCAACTTTTCTTAAAGCCGCTGATAAAGAAATACGAAATAATCGAATAAACCGATCATGAATAATATCAAGAGTAGGCATTCGACCACGAATAATTCGATCTTGATTCGCTAAATCATAGTGAACTATTCCAGAGGCATCACCTTTTTGCCCACTATCTTGACCTTCAACGCGTCCATCTGATACTGCATTTAATAAGGCGTCAACTTCGTTCTGGCTTAATACCTGATCCATGAATTACTCCACAAAAAATTCAGTGAAATAGACATTTTGAACAGGTCTATCAGTCACTTCATTTATTCGATTTAATATTTCGCGTCGAAGATTTTCTTTGCCATTTTCAGAAATTAAAATAAGTCTTGTTTTGCTTGTCACTGCTGTAATAACAATATCTTTTATTTGAGCTTCACGTTTCTTTAGTTCTATACCTTGATTTTCACCACCGCGATATTCAATAGCTATTGCTATACGTATGAATCTATTTTCTATCGAGTTTCCTAAATTTAAGTCCATTCTTTGAACTAAAAAAGTATCTCCGAAGTTTGCTGTTCCCTTTGGCTCTTCTTTTTTTCCATCATCTTTTTTATTTGGATCATCTTTTTTCTCATCTTTCTTTTCATCTTTCTTTTCATCTTTTTTGCCATGATCATCCTTTTTCTCATCTTTCTTTTCGTCTTTCTTCTCATCTTTTTTGCCATGATCATCTTTTTTCTCTTCTTTTTTGCCATGATCATCTTTGGATTCTTTGCTATCTTTGGAATCTTTTTTATCATCTGCATCATGAGAATTTCCCTGTGCAGCTAATTCAACATGTTTTTTACCTGACAATGTTTTGAAAACAAAAAATCCACCAACACCAAGAGCAACCAAAAGCACGCCACCAATCCCAGCAAAAAGGAGAAGACGACTCTTTTTTTCTGCTTTTTCATTGGGATCTTTAGGTTTTTCCTCTTTTTTTGCATCTGCTTTTTTTTCGTCTTTTTCGGCCATTTCCTATTCCCAGAATTTTTAGTGAATACAGTGGTTTTTTTATTGCCTTCTTGAGACTAGTTTGCCATAAAAATGTTAAGCAGGTTTGTTCTTCATGTCGCATAAACTATCGGCAATCTTTTCCAGAACAAGCAATATCTGCCTGTTAAAAAGGATTGATCTTATGGAATTAAAGGAATTTGCTGAAATAATTTTATTTGGTACAAACATTACCAGTGACAAACTTTTGGAACCAAAATGTCTCACCGATACAATAAATTATGAGGCAATAATTTCCCCACGTTCTCCTGGCAGACCGAAAAATCTACAGTTTAATGAAACACCCATTAATAAAAAAATCCCTTTTCCAAATCAGCAACAATTAGATGATGAAAGACAAAGAGGCTATGTTCTCCATTTTTTTGCGAACCATGAACTACTAGCCATGGAGATTATGGCTCTTGTCTTACTTAAGTTTCCTGACGCCCCAAAAAGCTTTCGAATGGGCATTGCAAATACCATTATAGAAGAACAAAAGCATATGAAACTTTATCTAAAAAGGATGAATGAACTTAATGTTACTTTTGGTGAAATCCCTGTGAATGATTTTTTCTGGAACTGTTTATCTAAAATGGCTTCACCCATGGAATTTGTCATTAAAATGAGTTTGACTTTTGAACAAGCTAATTTAGATTATGCTTTATTTTACAAAGAATTAATGCAAAAAATACAGGACTACCAGACTGCTGAAATTCTCGAAACAATTTACACAGAAGAAATAGGTCATGTTAAACATGGTGTAACTTGGTTTAATAGATGGCGAGATCAGAATGAATCAGAATGGGAGTCGTATCTTAACCATTTGGAAATTCCTTTAACTCCTGCACGCGCGAAAGGAATCATTTTTGATTATTCTGCGCGAAAAAAAGCGGGTCTCTCTGAAAATTTTATTAAAGAGCTCTCAGTATATAACTCTTCCAAAGGAAGACCGCCAAATATTTTTTATTTTAACCCAGCTAGTGAACAGGAAATTTCTAGAAAAAAAATTGGCTTTACCCCCGCAAAAGCTGTTTCCATTTTACAAAATGATTGCGCTTCTTTAATGCAATTTCTAGCAGCTAATGATGATATTGTTTTACTTGCAAAAAAACCAGATATATCTTTCCTGCAAAAACTACAAAAATGTGGTTACCCTATTCCTGAATTTCAAGAAATAAATAAACAAAAGCAGGAGCACAACTTCATTAATCAGCAACATATCAGCCAATTTTGCCCCTGGGGCTGGAGTCCTGAAAGTATTCATATTTTTAATAATTTAAAGGAAAAATTAATTGTTAAGACATTTTTTCAAGAAAATATTTTTAGTAATAATTCTTTTCAAAATATTATTATGAATATGTATTCCAAAATTTATTCCGTAAAACTTTATAAAGATATATATCCATTATTAGAAAATATTACAGCTATTCTCCCTGATAAAAAACTTGATCCCATAATAGCTGAAAATATGACTGCTGCTATTACAGCTTTACAATATTTTAAAGATAAATGTAACATACCTAAAATTGTCATAAAAGCTCCTTTAGGATGTGCTGGTCAAAATATGCTTCGTATTGAAAATACGGAATTAAGTATTGCTGACAAGAATTGGTTAGAAAAAATACTTTTGGCACAACATTCTGTTATAATAGAACCTTGGTATGAAAAAGTAGTTGATCTTTCATTTCAAGCAAAAATTAGTGATGATAGAAAATATATTGCTATTGGCTCAACCCGATTTCTTACAGATAAGAAAGGACAATATAAAGGAACTATTGTCGGAAAAAAAACAGATGATCTTTCCAAAAACATAACAAAATTTCTTTATACAAAGCATGACACTTTTAGCAACATTGAAAATATTTTACATTATGTTTCTTCTCAAATTGGAGATAAATTAATAGATTGTCACTTTATTGGTCCTTTTGGCATAGATGCATTTGTCTACGAAGATAAAACATCACCATTGGGATTCAGACTAAAATTTTTGTCTGAATTGAACCCCAGGTATACTATGGGCCGCGTTGCAATTGAAATTTCAAAAAGAATTCAAGCAGGAGCCTTTGCTGTCTGGTTTCACTTAAGAATTAATGATATTTTAAATAAATCTCATTGCAATTCTATTGCAGAATTTGTACAGGAAACTGAAAAAAGATTTCCTATTACTTTAACTAATGATAATAAACCGTTAATTCGTGAAGGTATTTTATTTACGAATGATCCGATATTAGCAACTTCTGTTCTAACCATTCTTATTGTAGGTAAAAAAGTTCTAAGTGACTTTACAAATTTTTCCTCTTTAGAGATAATATAATTGATGCTATATTGATGTTTTGCAACGTGAGTAACTATTTTGAAAATAAACTATCATAAGATAAAAACAAAATTAAAATTATTTACGAAACGCCCTAAACCAAGGGAAATCACCTTTGCTGTTGCAAAAAAAATTTGGTTAAAAAAAATAGAAATTATATTTAGAGAATCTTTTTTTATTTTAAAATATTCCAGATTTTCAGAAAAATCAGCCCAATTAACTTATGTATCAATACTTTCAATTGTTCCTTTAGTTGCTATTTTATTTTCATTTATTCATGCTTTTCAAGGGTTCAATACTCTTATTAATGAATTTATTGCACCTATGATTACAAAACATTTTGGAAATCATGCAGGTAATGAAATAATAATTTACTTAAATTCTATTATTAGTAATTTAAAATTAAAAGAACTAGGTATTATTTCTTTTGCAACATTTCTCGTCACAGTTATTTTATTAGTTTTAAAAATTGAAGATAACATTGACGAAATAATGGAATTTAAAAATAAGTCAAAATTATTTAATCGTATTGTAAAATGTTGGTTATTATTGTCAATTACTCCACTCTTTTTTGCTTTAGCATCAATAAAATCTGATTCTTTTTTAAAACTTATCCAAGTTGAAGAAAATCATTATATTTTATATTTTTTTAGAGTAGCTTTTGGTTTACTATTCCAATGGATTTTCTTCGCCATTCTTTTCTATATAGTTCCTAGCAAAAAAATTAATTTAAGGTCGGCTATGGTTGGCGGACTTGTTTCAAATATTTTATTTGAAGTATTGCAATTTATTAATGTCTATTTTGCAAAAAGAGCTTTAACAACTGACCCTAGTCATATATATGGTTCGGTAGCAATCATTGCTGTTTTATTTTTTGTTTGGATAAGACTCATTTGGATAATAATATTAATAGGTGCCTCATTTTCTATCGCTACACAAAAAGTTATATTTTATAAAGAACTGCTTAAAATAAAATTTTCTCCCATTAAATCTATTTTAGATTGTATTTTAGTATACAAAACAGTGCGAAATTTTTATCGCAATCAAAACAATCCTATTGCTGAATCAAGTTTAATCACCCTTACAGGCATTAATCCTCTAGAAATAGAGCTTTGTTTACAATATTTAATAAAAAAAAATATTATTTGCAGCGCAGACAGTGAATTAAAAGATCCACACTATTTACCTAGTTATAGTGCTTTAATGCTTGATAATGATAGCCCTGAATTTTTAAAAAAAGTAATTTTAGAAGATAATTTTGTTAATACGAAAGAATACAAAGAAATAGAACAGATATTTAAATAAAATTATTTTGCCAGACTTAAAGTAACCTGCATATTCTTAACTTTAATTTTAGTTTTCTTTTTTTCTAAATATTTTTTAGAATTTATTTCAACATGAGTAAAATGATCAAATATATAGATATTACCAATATCATCTTTTTCTAAAGCTAATTCTTTTATAAATGCTCCAACAATATCCCCTGGTCTAACTTTATCTTGTTTCCCTTTATTTACAAATATTTTAATAAAATTGATATTTTTTTGTACTAACTGGTTAGTTAAGTTTATATCCGTTTCTTTAGATTTTAGTTTGTTTTTATTATAAACAGAATATGATAAATTTAATTCTTTCATAATATTATAATAATAATTCACATTTTTTGCTTCACAAATTGTTAAAGAAACTCCAGATTGT